>NZ_JBEYJU010000094.1:0-35681 GCF_040703965.1 Streptomyces sp. NPDC006655
GCCCGCAGCGAGCAGCTGCGGGCCTTCCGGCGTTCCGTCGGCTACGCCTCTCGGCGCAGCGACGGCTTCAACTCCTTCAGACGCCCGAGGAGCCCGTTCACGAACGCCGGTGACTCGTCCGTCGAGAACTCCTTGGCCATCTGCACCATCTCGTCGAGGACGACGGCGTCCGGCGTCTCGTCGGCCCAGATCAGCTCGTAGGCACCCAGGCGCAGGATGTTGCGGTCGACGACCGGCATCCGGTCGAGGGTCCAGCCCACCGAGTACTGGGCGAGCAGCTCGTCGATACGCGTGGCGTGTTCCGCGTAGCCCTCGACGAGCTGCATCGTGTACTCGCTGACCGGCGGCTGCCGGGTGTCGGTCCGGGACAGCCGGACCCAGTCAGCGAGCACGGTCAGGACGTCGGCCCCGCGCTGGTCGCCCTCGAAGAGGATCTGGAAGGCGCGCTTGCGGGCCGTGTTGCGGGCAGCCACGGTTAGCCGTTCACCCGGCCGAGGTAGTCGCTGGTACGGGTGTCGACCTTGATCTTCTCACCGGTGGTGATGAAGAGCGGGACCTGGATCTGGTGGCCGGTCTCCAGCGTGGCGGGCTTGGTGCCGCCGGTGGAGCGGTCGCCCTGGACGCCGGGCTCGGTCTCCTGGATGGTCAGCTCGACGGCGGCGGGCAGCTCGACGAAGAGCACCTCGCCCTCGTGCTGGGCGACGACGGCCGTGAAGCCCTCGATCAGGAAGTTCGCGGCGTCGCCGACGGTCTTCCGGTCGATGTGCAGCTGGTCGTACGTGTCCATGTCCATGAAGACGAAGTACTCGCCGTCCATGTACGAGAACTGCATGTCGCGCTTGTCGACAGTGGCCGTCTCGACCTTGACGCCGGCGTTGAAGGTCTTGTCGACGACCTTGCCGGACAGCACGTTCTTGAGCTTGGTGCGCACGAATGCGGGGCCCTTGCCGGGCTTGACGTGCTGGAACTCGACGACGGACCAGAGCTGGCCGCCTTCGAGCTTGAGCACCAGGCCGTTCTTGAGGTCGTTCGTGGAAGCCACGGTTGCGGAATCTCCTGGACTGACGTGGACGACCCCGGCGCACGCACCTTCCCTATAGTGCGAGCAGCTCCTTGGTCGTGATGGTGAGTAGCTCGGGTCCGCCGTCCGCCTCGGGGCGTACGACGAGCGTGTCATCGATCCGGACACCGCCCCGGCCCGGGAGGTGGACCCCCGGTTCGACGGTGACCGGCACGCAAGCGTCCAGTTTACCCATGGCCGCGGGAGCGAGCTGCGGGTCCTCGTCGATTTCGAGTCCGACGCCGTGTCCCGTCAGGGGTTGCAGGCCCTCGGAGTGGCCCGCGGAGTCCAGGACGTGGCGGGCCGCGCGGTCCACGTCCCGGCAGGCGGCGCCCGGCACGAGGCTCTCCCGGGCGGCCCGCTGGGCGGCGAAGACCAGGTCGTACAGCTCGATCTGCCAGTCCGCGGGCGAGGTGCCGATGACGAAGGTGCGGCCGATCTCGCAGCGGTAGCCCCGGTAGGTGGCGCCGAGGCAGACGGAGAGGAAGTCGCCCTCCTCGACCCGCCGGTCGGTGGGGCGGTGACCGCGGCGGCCGGAGTTCGGTCCGGTGGCCACGGAGGTCGGGAAGGCCCGGCCGTCGGCGCCGTGGTCGACCAGGCGGCGCTCCAGCTCCAGGGCGAGGTGCCGTTCGGTGCGGCCGACGAGGATCGACTCCAGCAGTTCACCGAGGGCCTGGTCGGCGATCTCGGCGCCGATGCGCAGACAGGAGATCTCCTCCTCGTCCTTGACGACCCGGAGTTGCTCGACGGCGCTGCCCAGGTCGGCCAGGCGCAGTCGCGGGGCGACCGAGGCGAGGGCGCGGTGCCGGGCCACGGTGAGGTGGTGCTCCTCGACGGCGAGGGCGTCGGCGCCCTGGGCGGCGGCGAGGCCGCCGGCGGCCACGACGGGGTCGCCGCCGGGGCCTTCCAGGAGGTGCGGGCGGAGGGAGTCGTCGGCGCGGGCCCCGGCGGGGCGGTCGTCCAGCGGGCCCGGACTCACCAGGAGATCCTCGTGTTTCCCGAGCAGCAGGACGGAGCCGTGCGGGGCGGCGCCGGCGAGGTACCTCACGTTGGCGGGGCGTGAGACCAGCGCGCAGGCGCTGCCGCTGGCCTGGCAGCGGTCCCTCAGGCGGGTTCGGCGGGCGGCGTACACCTCGGACATGACACGAGCGTAGGAGTGATGGGTGAATTGTGCCGGTTGGGAGGGCCGAGTGGGGTGCGCCGTCGGGTGCGGCCGGTGGGGGCCGGTCCCGCAGTTCCTCCCCCAGCCTTCGGCCGGGGGTACCCCCAGCACCCCCAGGTGTCTCCGCTCACCCTCGTCACCAGTTCGGAGGGCTCGCGATCGCCCTCGCCAGGACCTCGTCCAGGACCCTTGCCGTGGTCGGCACGTCCAGCTGCGAGTTGTCGATGATCGGGAGGCCGGAGCCGTACCAGCCGGCCATGCGGCCGTGGATGCGGGCCACCTCCTCGTCGGTGAGTCGGCGGTTTCCCGAGCGTTCCGCGTTGCGCTCGAGGACGATGTCGAGGCCGGGCAGGAGGACGACGGGCAGCAGGCCCGGGCCTACGTGGCGCTTCCAGCCGCCGAGGCCGACCACCGGGCGGTCCGGGAAGACCGCGTCGTCGAGGACGCACGAGATGCCGTTGGCCAGGAAGTTGCGCGCGGCGAAGCCGCAGGTGCGGCGGGCGAGGCGGTACTGGGCCTCGGAGTTGTCGTTCCAGCCGGACTGGGGGTCGGCGAAGCCGGAGCGGACCCATTCGCGGACGTCGTCGAGGCTGATGTGGGCCGTGGGCACCCGGCGGTGGTCCGCCCAGTACTTGGCCACGCTGGTCTTGCCCGCCCCGGCCGGGCCGATGAGGAGGACGGCCAGGGTGGTGGCGGCGGGGTCGGGCGCGGTGGCCGCGGCCGGGGGTGCGGTCGGGATCCCGACCGGAGCGCCCGGCGGCAGCGGGACGTGGCCCGTGGCATCGGACGACGGTGGGGCCGTGGGCAGCGGCGGGACGGTGGGCGGTGGCGGGACGGCCGGTGGCGGCGGCACGGGCGCGGGGCCCTGGGACGCTCCCGGATGGTGTGCGGCCGGCTGCCAGCCGGTCGGTCCCTGCCCCGGCCGATGGGGCGGCGGCAGCGGAGATCCCACTGCGTGCTGCATCCGGTGCCACTCCGTCTCGTCATGTGCGGCTGCGCTCGTTACCGAACGGTACCGCCCCCGGTCGTCGTTCGGTGAAACGGCCGGGGGCGGTCCGAAGTGCCCGCGCCACGCGGCGGAACCGGGTGGCGTGGACAGCGGCGGTCTACTGGCCGACCTCGCCATAGGCGGCGAGCAGCACGGCCGGGTCGGGGCCCTCCAGGACGGTCGGCTTGGCGAGGCCGTCCAGGACGATGAAGCGCAGCAGGTCGCCGCGGGACTTCTTGTCGACCTTCATCGTCTCGACCAGCTTGGGCCACTGGTCGTAGCGGTAGTGCAGGGGCAGGCCCACGGACTCCAGGACCGTGCGGTGGCGGTCGGCCGTCGCGTCGTCGAGACGTCCGGCGAGGCGGCCCAGTTCGGCGGCGAAGTGCATGCCGACGGCGACCGCGGCGCCGTGCCGCCACTTGTAGCGCTCGTTCTTCTCGATGGCGTGGCCGAGCGTGTGGCCGTAGTTGAGGATCTCCCGCAGCCCGGACTCCTTGAGGTCGGAGGAGACGACCTCCGCCTTGACCCGGATGGAGCGTTCGATCAGCTCGGCCGTGTGCGGGCCGGCCGGGGTCCGCGCCGCCTCGGGGTCGGACTCGATGAGTTCCAGGATCGCGGGGTCGGCGATGAAGCCCGCCTTGATGACCTCGGCGAGCCCGGAGACGTAGTCGTTGACGGGGAGGGAGTCGAGGGCGGCCAGGTCGCACAGCACGCCCGCCGGCGGGTGGAAGGCGCCGACCAGGTTCTTGCCCTCGGCCGTGTTGATGCCCGTCTTGCCGCCCACCGCCGCGTCCACCATGGCCAGCACGGTGGTCGGGATCGCGATCCAGCGCACCCCGCGCAGCCAGCTGGCGGCCACGAAACCGGCCAGGTCGGTGGTGGCGCCGCCGCCCACGCCCACGATGACGTCGGAGCGGGTGAACCCGGACTGGCCGAGCGCCTTCCAGCAGTAGGCGGCGACCTCGGCGGTCTTGGCCTCCTCGGCGTTGGGCACCTGGATGGCGACCGCCTCGTAGCCCTGCCCGGCCAGGTCGGCTCGCAGCGCGTCGCCGGTCTCGGCGAGCGCCTCGGGATGGATGACGGCGACCCGCTTGGCCTTCTCG
The DNA here is from genome assembly GCF_040703965.1 of Streptomyces sp. NPDC006655. NCBI lineage: Bacteria > Bacillati > Actinomycetota > Actinomycetes > Kitasatosporales > Streptomycetaceae > Streptomyces > Streptomyces sp. NPDC006655. The sequence continues at coordinate 4,314 of NZ_JBEYJU010000094.1, forward strand.
CCGATCAGCCCGCCCAGTTCACCGAGCAGCTGACGGCCCACCAGGACCTCGTACGGCTCGGTGCCCGCCGTGCCGCCTACCTGGATCCGGGTGACTGCCTCGCTCATGCTTCCTTCAACTCCAGTGCGTCCAGGGCTGCTTGGGTGACCTCTTCGGGCGTACGACCGTCGGTCGCCACGACGGCCGTGGCGACCTCCTCGTACAGGTGCCGCCGCGCCTCCATCAGCTCGCGCCACTGTTTGCGCGGGTTCAGGGCGAGCAGCGGCCGGGCCGCGTTCAGGCCGGTGCGCTTGACGGCCTCCTCGACGTCCATCGAGAGGTAGACCACCCGCTGTCCGGCGAGCAGCGCCCGTGTCTCGGCGTCGAGGATCGCGCCGCCGCCGAGCGCGAGGACGCCCCCGTGCTCGGCCAGCGCCACCCGTACCGCCCGCTTCTCCAGGGCACGGAAGGCGGGCTCGCCCTCCGCCACGAAGATGTCGGCGATGGCGCGGCCCTCGGCGGCCACGATGTCCTCGTCGGTGTCCCGGTAGCCGACGCCGAGCCGCTCGGCGAGCAGCTGCCCGACCGTGGACTTGCCCACGCCCATCGGCCCGACCAGCACCACCATCGGCGCGGTGCTCACCGGATGGCCAGGTTCTCGAGGTACGACCGCACGTTGCGGCGGGTCTCGGGGACGGAGTCGCCGCCGAACTTCTCCGCGACCGCGTCCGCGAGGACGAGCGCGACCATCGCCTCGGCGACGATGCCGGCCGCCGGGACGGCGGAGACGTCGGAGCGCTGGTGGTGCGCCTGAGCGGCCTCGCCCGTCGCCACGTCCACGGTCTGCAGGGCGCGCGGCACGGTCGCGATCGGCTTCATCGCGGCCCGCACCCGCAGCAGCTCACCGGTGGACAGCCCGCCCTCGGTTCCGCCCGCGCGGCCGGAGACGCGCCGGATGCCCTCCGGTGTGCCGACGATCTCGTCGTGCGCCTTGGAGCCGGGCACCCGGGCCAGCTCGAAGCCGTCACCGATCTCCACGCCCTTGATCGCCTGGATGCCCATCAGGGCGCCGGCGAGACGGGCGTCCAGCTTGCGGTCCCAGTGGACGTGCGAGCCGAGGCCGACCGGCACGCCGTACGCCAGCACCTCGACCACACCGCCGAGGGTGTCGCCGTCCTTGTGGGCCTGGTCGACCTCGGCCACCATCGCCTTCGACGCGTCGGCGTCCAGGCAGCGCAGCGGGTCGGCGTCCAGCTTCTCCACGTCGGCCGGGGTCGGGTAGCTGCCGGCCGGGGCCTTCACGGAGCACAGCTCCACGACATGCGAGACGATCTCGATGCCCGCGGTCTCCTTCAGGTACGACCGGGCGACGGCGCCGAGCGCCACGCGGGCCGCGGTCTCGCGGGCGGAGGCCCGCTCCAGGACCGGCCGGGCCTCGTCGAAGCCGTACTTCTGCATGCCGGCGAGGTCCGCGTGGCCGGGGCGCGGCCGGGTCAGCGGGGCGTTGCGGGCCAGGCCCGCGAGGATCTCGGGGTCGACCGGGTCGGCCGCCATGACCTGCTCCCACTTGGGCCACTCGCTGTTGCCCACCATGATCGCGACCGGGGAGCCGAGGGTCAGACCGTGCCGGACGCCGCCGAGGAAGGTGACCTCGTCGCGCTCGAACTTCATTCGCGCACCGCGGCCATAACCGAGCCGCCGCCGCGCCAGGTGGTCGGCGACCATCTCGGTCGTGATCGGCACGCCGGCGGGAAGGCCCTCCAGCGTCGCGACAAGTGCGGGACCGTGGGACTCCCCCGCGGTCAGCCAACGCAGCCTGCTCAACGATGCTCCTCAGTGCTCGCGCCCTGGTACTGCCCTGCGTACGCGTGTCCTCGCGTACGGCGACGGCCCGACCGGGTGCGCGGCCCCGGTCCGCCACCTCCGATCCTCCCACGTCCGGACCCCGGACCCGGCCGTCGGTCCAGCAGGCGGACGCGGATGTGCCAGGTCGGCGCCGCACGGGCGCCCCCGGCGCCGTGCTCGCCGTCTCCCCGGCGGAGCGGTCAGCGCTCTGCCAGCGCCTTCTCCCCGGCGCGGCGCATCGCCTCGACGGGGGCCGGGCTGCGGCCGGTCATCTGCTCGACCTGGAGGACGGCCTGGTGCACCAGGAGGTCCAGACCGCTCACCACGGCGCCGCCGAACATGGACCAGCGGGCGGCCAGGCCGGTGGGCCACGGGTGGTAGAGGACGTCGAAGAGGGTGCTGGGGCGTTCCGGTACGGCGGCGGCGAGGGCGTCGGTGGTACCGGCGGGGGTGGTGGCGATCACCAGGGGGGCGCGCAGGGCCTGCTCGGCGTCGGCCCAGTCGGCGACGCGGACCTCGACGTCGAGCCGCTCGCCCCACTCCCGCATCTCGGCGGCACGGGCCGCGCTGCGGACGTAGGCGACGACCTCGCCGGTGCAGATCCGGGCGAGCGCGGCCAGCGCGGAGGAGGCGGTGGCGCCGGCGCCGAGGACGGCGGCGGAGTCGACCTGTTCGATGCCGTGCTCGCGGAGCGCGGCCACCATGCCCGGGATGTCGGTGTTGTCGCCGCTTCGGCGCCCGTCCTGCGTGAAGACGACGGTGTTGACGGCGTCGACCGAGGCGGCGGTCTCGCTGACCTCGTCGAGCAGCGGTATGACCGCCCGCTTCAGCGGCATGGTCAACGACAGCCCCGCCCACTCCGGGCCCAGCTCCGCGAGGAAGCCGGGCAGCCCGGCCTCGTCGACCTCGAAGCGCTCGTACGACCATTCGGTGAGCCCGAGTTCGTCGTACGCGGCCCGGTGCAGCACCGGGGAGAGTGAGTGGGCGATGGGCTTACCGAGCACGGCGGCCCGGCGGGCTTCAGCGGCCCGAGGTGGCATTGAACTTTTCCTTGAGCTTTTCGAATTCGGCGTTGGTCTTGGCGAATTCGGTGTTGCTCACACCGTCGGTCGCCACGAAGTACATCCAGCCGTCGTCGGTCGGATTCAGTGCCGCCTTCAGTGCGTCCTCGCCGGGGTTGCCGATCGGACCGGGCGGCAGACCCTTCTGGGTGTAGGTGTTGTACGGGCTCTGGTTGCTGTTGATCTCCGACTCGCTGATGTGGATATTGCTCGTGCCCTTCAGGTAGTTGAAGGTCGAGTCGAATTGGAGCAACCGGTTCGTCTCGGTATTCGTGTACTTGAGACGGTTGTAGACCACTTCCGCCATCTTGCGGAAGTCGTCGTGCGTCTTCCCTTCGGCCTGGACAAGGCTCGCGACCGTGATGACCTGCAACGGGCTGTCCAGGTCGTACTTCTTGGCCTCGGCGACGAGGTCGTAGGTGGCGTACTGCTCCTTGGCCGCCGCGACCATCTGCTTGAGGATCGCGTCGGGCTTCATGCCCTTGGCCGCAGGATAGGTGCCCGGGTAGAGGAATCCTTCCAGCGGGTCCATGATCTTACTGTTGGTGTTCGCGTAGCTCGGCAGACCGAGGTTCTTGTACTCGGTTCTGGCGATCTTCTTGCTGGTTCCCGCGGAAAGGCCGAGTTTCTTGTCGAGGGCCACGTAGACGGCGGCCGCTCGCTCGCCCGGGGTGACCACCACGTTGGCCTGACTCTTCGGGTCGAGCATCAGCAGCACACAACTCGCGGCGGACATCTCCTTTTTCAAGGTGTAGGCGCCCGCCTGGATCGTGTTGCCCTTCGGGTTCTGCGACTGCGCGTGGACGAACGCGTCGACGCTCTTGACGACGCCGGCCTCCTTCAGCCGACGGCCGATGTCGTACCCGCCCGCGCCCTTGGGGATCTGGACGGTCACGGTCTCGCCGTTGCCGCTGCCCGTGTAGTCCGGGGACGCGCCGAAACGATTTTGGTAGAAGTGCCAGCCGAAGTAGCCGACGGTGGCCGCGCCGCCGCCGAAGACCAGGCAGACCACCAGGCAGGCGAAGCCGTTGCGGCGCTTCTTGGCTCCCTCGCCGCCCTTGGTCTTCTTGCCGCCCCTGGGCTCCTTGCCCCCCTTGCCGCGGCCACCACCGCGGCGTCCCTTCGGGTCGTCGTCGTCCTCGTCGGCATCGTCGTCGGCGCCGGTGAAGAAGGGGTGCTGCTCTTCTTCCTCCTCGTCGGCAGCGGGGTCCGGCTGCGGGGCCGGCTCGGGTTCACGCCTGCGGCCGGGCGGCTCCGGCGGCGGGTAGGCGTCCTCGGTGCCGTAGAAGTCGGGCTGCTCACCGCCGTAGGCCACGGGTTGCTGGCCGTAGGGGTCGCCCGGGTCGGCGGCGTAGGGCACCTCGCCGTGGGTGCCGGCCGCGTCCCAGGCGCCCTGGTGGTACTGCTGCGGGGCATGACCGGCGTACTGCTGGTCGTACTGCTGCTGCCCGTGCCCGTCGGCGTACTGCAGTTGCCCCTGTTCGTCGTAGTAGGCGTACTGCTGCTGGCCGTGGTGCTGGTCGTATCCGCCCTGCGGGTGCTGGCCCCAGTCGCCGTACTGCTGCTGCGACTGCTGCGGGTAGTGCTGCGGCTGGCCGTCGTAGGGGGACTGACGGCCCGCGTGGGCCTGCTGTCCGCCCCACCCGTCGTCCCCGTACAACGGGTCCTCCGGGTGCCACGGTTCGGAGCCTGGGCCCCGGCCATACTCAGTCATCGATCCCCTAGAGCCGCGAGGCGGCGCATCACGCGGCTGGTGGGCCGACGGACCGTTCCGCCTCTTGCTGTGCGGTGGCTGTTCGAAAACCATCGCATCGCGCGGAACGTTACCGTATCGCGATCAGATGACCACTTCGACGCCCTCACCGGGTGGTTTACCTGACACCCGTTCGGATTCCAGCGCCTGCTGAAGGATGATCACAGCGGCGGCCTGGTCGATGACGGAGCGTCCCTTCTTGGATTTCACCCCGGAGGCACGCAGTCCCTGACTGGCCGTCACAGTCGTCATCCGCTCGTCGACCAGCCGGACCGGCACCGGCTTGATGCCCTTGGCGAGCTCCTGGGCGAAGGCCCGGACCTTGACGGCGGCCGGGCCCTCACCTCCCTTGAGGGAGCGCGGGAGTCCGACGACGACCTCGATCGGTTCGTACTCCTCGACCAGTTGCCGCAGCCGGCGGTGGGCCGCCGGAACGTCCCGGCCGGGGACCGTCTCCACCGGGGTGGCGAGGATCCCGTCGGGGTCGCACGAGGCGACCCCGATCCGGGCGTCCCCGACGTCGATCGAGAGCCGACGTCCTCTGCGCATTTCCGACCGTTTCCTTACTTGGCGGTCTCGTCGACGAGGCGCTCGACGGCGTCGATGGCCTCGCCGACCGCGGCCGGGTTCTGGCCGCCGCCCTGGGCGACGTCCGGCTTGCCGCCACCGCCGCCGCCGAGCGTCTTGGCGGCGGTGCGGACCAGGTCACCGGCCCTGAGACCGCGGTCACGGGCGGCGTCGTTGGTGGCGATGACCGTGAGCGGCTTGCCGTTGTTGACCGCGAAGAGGGCGACCACGGCGGCGCGTCCGCCCTGGATGCGGCCGCGCACGTCGAGGACCAGCCTGCGCAGGTCGTCCGGGGTCGTGCCGTCCGGGACCTGCCCGGTGACGACGGCGATCCCGCGCACGTCCTTGGCGGAGTCGACCAGACCCGCGGCGGCCTGGAGCACCTTCTCCGCGCGGAACTTCTCGATCTCCTTCTCGGCGTCCTTCAGCTTGCCGAGCATGGCGGAGACCTTCTCCGGCAGTTCCTCCGGACGGCCCTTGATCAGCTCCTGGAGCTGGGCGACGACCGTGTGCTCGCGGGCCAGGAAGTTGTAGGCGTCGACACCGACGAGCGCCTCGATACGGCGCACACCCGAGCCGATCGAGGACTCGCCGAGGAGCTTCACCAGACCCAGCTGGGAGGTGTTGTGCACGTGGGTGCCGCCGCACAGCTCCTTGGAGAAGTCGCCGATGGTCACCACCCGGACCCGCTCGCCGTACTTCTCGCCGAACTCGGCGATGGCGCCCTGCTTCTTGGCCTCGTCGATGCCCATGATGTCGGCGCGCACGTCGAGGTCGCGGGCGAGCACCTCGTTGATCTTCTGCTCGACGTCGGTCATCACGGCCGTGGGAACCGCGGACGGCGAACCGAAGTCGAAGCGGAAGCGACCGGGCTGGTTCTCCGAACCGGCCTGGGCGGCGGTCGGGCCGAGCGCGTCGCGCAGCGCCTGGTGGGTGAGGTGGGTGGCCGAGTGGGCGCGGGCGATGGCGGTCCGGCGACGGGAGTCGATCGAGGCGTGGGCCTTGGCACCGACGGTCACTTCGCCGACCTGGACGACGCCCTTGTGGACGTACACGCCCGGGACCGGCTTCTGGGTGTCGCGGATCTCGATGACGGCACCGGTGTCGACCCTGATCCGGCCGGTGTCGCCGATCTGGCCGCCGCCCTCGGCGTAGAACGGGGTGCGGTCGAGGACGATCTCCACCTCGTCGCCCTCGGTGGCGGCCGGCGAGGAGACGCCGTCGACCAGGATGCCGACGATCGTGGTCTCGCCCTCGGTGTCCGAGTACCCGATGAAGTCGGTCTCGCCGGTCCTGTCGGCGATCTCACGGTAGGCACCGGCACCGGCGTGGCCGGTCTTCTTGGCCTGCGCGTCGGCCTTGGCGCGCTCCCGCTGCTCCTTCATCAGGCGGCGGAAGCCCTCCTCGTCCACCGAGAGGCCCTGTTCGGCGGCCATCTCAAGGGTGAGGTCGATCGGGAAGCCCCAGGTGTCGTGGAGCAGGAACGCCTTGTCGCCGGCGAGGACCTTGCCGCCGGCCTCCTTGGTCTCGGTGACGGCCGTGTCGAGGATGTTCGTACCGGCCTTCAGCGTCTTGAGGAAGGCGTTCTCCTCGGCGACGGCGACCTTCTCGATGCGCTCGCGGTCGGTGACCAGCTCCGGGTACTGCTGACCCATCATCGCGATCACGGTGTCGATCAGGTCCAGGACGACCGGGCCGGTGGCGCCGAGCAGCCGCATGTTGCGGATGGCGCGGCGCATGATGCGGCGCAGCACGTAGCCGCGGCCCTCGTTGCCGGGGGTGACGCCGTCGCCGATGAGCATCACGGAGGTGCGCATGTGGTCGGTGACGACACGCAGCGAGACGTCCGAGGCGTGGGCGTCGCCGTAGTGGACGCCGGTCAGCTCGGTGGCCTTCTTGATGACGGCCATGGAGGTGTCGATCTCGTACATGTTCTGCACGCCCTGCAGAATCATGGCGAGGCGCTCCAGACCGAGGCCCGTGTCGATGTTCTTGCTGGGCAGTTCGCCGAGGATCTCGAAGTTGTCCTTGCCGATGCCCTCGCCGCGCTCGTACTGCATGAAGACGAGGTTCCAGATCTCCACGTACCGCTCGTCGTTGACGGCGGGGCCGCCCTCGACGCCGAACTCGGGGCCGCGGTCGTAGTTGATCTCGGAACACGGGCCGCAGGGGCCGGGGACGCCCATGGACCAGTAGTTGTCCTTCATGCCGAGGCGCTGGATCCGCTCCTTGGGCACGCCGACGACCTCGTGCCAGATGCGCTCGGCCTCGTCGTCGTCCTTGTAGACGGTGATCCAGAGCTTCTCCGGCTCCAGGCCGTAACCGCCCTTGTCCTGGGGGCTGGTGAGCAGCTCCCAGGCGTGCTTGATGGCGCCTTCCTTGAAGTAGTCGCCGAAGGAGAAGTTGCCGCACATCTGGAAGAAGGTGCCGTGCCGGGTGGTCTTGCCGACCTCTTCGATGTCCGGGGTGCGTACGCACTTCTGCACGCTGGTGGCGCGGGCGAAGGGCGGCTTGACCTCACCCAGGAAGTAGGGCTTGAAGGGCACCATGCCGGCCGGGACGAGGAGCAGAGTCGGGTCGTCCGCGATGAGCGACGCCGAAGGGACGACGGTGTGCCCGCGCTCCTCGAAGAAGCTCAGCCAGCGGCGGCGAATCTCTGCCGACTCCATCAGTGGTCCTCATTCCGGTCGTACGAGTACGTCGTGGGATCGACGTGCTTCGAAATCCTGCTGTTCTCGATGTACTTCGGGTTGCCGTGGTGGTTCTCGACGGCCGCGAGCCGCCGGGGCGCGGGCAGGGCCGGGTCCGCGTTGATGCCCAGCGCCTCCCCCAGCTCTTCCTCCCGCTGGGCCATGTTGTCGCGGACGTCGAGCGCGAAGCCGACCGCCCGGTCCTTGATCCGGTGGCCGGTCTCCAGCGCCTTGTTCGCGGCGGTGGCGGCGAGGCTCTCCGGGGTCAGCTGCCGGATCTTGCGGTTGACCTTGGTGGTGGCCCAGACGCCGGCGGCGACACCGGTGGTGAACCAGAACGTACGGCGGAACATGTGGTCTGGCTCCTACTTTCCCCGGTTCTTCCGCCGTGCGGCGGGCACGGTCCGGCCCACGATCACGGTACGCCTGGGCTCCTTCACGGGCACGTCCGCCTTGCGGCCGGCCAGTGCCCGGCGCACCCCGTAGCCGAAGGCCGCGACCTTGACCAGCGGGCCGCCGAAGGTGGCGGCGACGGTGGTGGACAGCGCGGAGGCGTTGGACGTGACCTCCTGGACGTCGGAGGCGATCGAGTCGACCCGGTCGATCTGGGTCTGCGCGGAGCGTACGGCCGCGGACGCGTCGGCGAGCAGCGGGACGGCCTGGTCGGTCACGTCCGCCACGAGCTTGGTGGTCGCCTTGAGCGTCTGGGCCAGCCTCACGAGCGCCACCGCGAGGAAGGAGACCAGGATCGCCCAGAAGACGGCCACCAGGATCCCGGCCACCTCTCCACCGGACACTGCGCGCACCCGCTCCCTGAAACGTGCCTGAACGTCGAAAAGTCTGCACCGAGCCTATCGCGCCGGGCATGCGGCTCCGTACCGGATTACCGCGCGCTGGTCGCCGATCCGGCTGCGGGACGGCACCGGCACGCAAAAGCCCGCCGCCTCGGCCGCCCGGAAGGGCGGGGAGACGGCGGGCTGACGCTGAGGTGCTACGCCGGAGCTGGGATCAGCGGGCGTAGTACTCGACGACGAGCTGCTCGTCGCAGATGACCGGAACTTCCTTGCGGTTCGGCTCGCGGTCCAGGCGGAACGCCAGGGCCTTGAGGTTCACCTGCAGGTAGCGGGGGGTCTCGCCGTCGGGGGCGAAGCCACCCTCACGGGCGACCTGGAAGAGCGTCTTGTCCTTGGAACGGTCGCGGACCTGCACGACGTCGTCCGGGCGGACCCGGAAGGACGGCTTGTCGGTCTTCTGGCCGTTGACCTGGATGTGGCCGTGGACGACCATCTGGCGGGCCTGGTAGATCGTGCGGGCGATGCCCGAACGCAGGACCAGCGCGTCGAGGCGGCGCTCCAGCTCGACGATCAGGGCCTCACCGGTCTTGCCCTGCACCTTGGAGGCACGCTCGTAGGCACGGACCAGCTGGCGCTCGGAGATGTCGTACTGCGCGCGCAGACGCTGCTTCTCCAGCAGACGGACCTTGTAGTCCGAGTTCTGCTTGCGGCCACGGCCGTGCTCACCCGGCGGGTAGGGACGGGCCTCGAAGTACTTGACGGCCTTCGGGGTCAGCGCGATGCCGAGGGCACGCGACTTCTTGACCTTGGGGCGGGACTGGTTCGCCACTGTCTCTTTCTTCCTTTGGTGTTCGGCTTGTCAGGGTTGAGGGAGGTCGCAATCCGCAGCCGGGGAATCCCGCCGGGCCCGTTGCCGGGTCTGGTGGGCAGCCGCTCCCCTGGTCTGGGCACATACGTGCAGCACGCGAGTGGCCCACCGACCGGTACCGTCGCCTGTGCGCGACGGAGGGTGGTGGGCTGCCCGCGACACCGTTCGACGGTGCGCGACGCTCCTGGAGCCCCCTCGCGGGGGTTCCGGCCGGTTGTCCCGCTCTGACTGCGCGGGACTCGGCGCTTCGGGGCAGTCTACAGGCTGCTCAGGACCGCCTGCGACCGAGGTGCTTCCTGGTCCACTCGACGGCGTCGGCGTAGCGCGCCTCGGAGCCGTGCCGGGTCGGGGTGTAGTACTCGCGGTCCTTGACGGTGTCCGGGGCGTACTGCTGCTCGGCGATGCCCTCGGGCAGGTCGTGCGGGTACACGTACCCCTGGGCGTGCCCCAGCTTGGCGGCGCCCTTGTAGTGGCCGTCGCGCAAGTGCGGGGGCACCTGTCCGGCCAGTCCCTTGCGGACGTCCTCCAGGGCGGCCCCGATCGCGGTGGTCGCGGAGTTGGACTTGGGGGCCAGGGCGAGGGCGATGGTGGCGTGGCTGAGGGTGAGGGCCGCCTCGGGGAAGCCGATCATGGCGACGGCCTGGGCGGCGGCCACGGCTGTGGGCAGCGCGTTCGGGTCGGCGAGGCCGATGTCCTCGCTGGCCGAGATCATCAGGCGGCGGGCGATGAACCGGGGGTCCTCGCCGGCCTCGATCATCCGGGCCAGGTAGTGCAGGGCCGCGTCGACGTCGGAGCCCCTGATGGACTTGATGAGGGCGCTGGCGACGTCGTAGTGCTGGTCACCGTCGCGGTCGTACTTCACCGCCGCCCGGTCGACGACCTCTTCCAGGGTCCGCAGTGCGATCTCCGTCTCGCCCTTGTCGAGGGCGGCGCCGGCGGCGGCCTCCAGGGCGGTCAGGGCACGGCGGGCGTCGCCGCCGGCGATCCGCAGCAGGTGGTCCTCGGTGTCCTCGGGGAGGGTGACGGCGCCCTTGAGGCCGCGTTCGTCGGTGAGCGCCCGGCGCAGCAGGCCGCGGACGTCGTCGTCGGTGAGCGGTTCGAGAGTCAGGAGCAGGGAGCGGGACAGGAGCGGGGAGATCACCGAGAAGTACGGGTTCTCGGTGGTGGCCGCGATCAGGGTCACCCAGCGGTTCTCGACCGCGGGGAGCAGGGAGTCCTGCTGGGCCTTGCTGAAGCGGTGGATCTCGTCCAGGAAGAGGACGGTCTCCTTGCCGTATCCCCCGGTGGCGCGGCGGGCGCCGTCGATGACCGCGCGGACCTCCTTGACGCCGGCGGTGATCGCCGAGAGCTCCACGAACCGCTTGTCGGTGGCTTTGGAGACGACGTACGCGAGGGTCGTCTTGCCCGTGCCGGGTGGGCCCCAGAGGAGCACGGAGGACGGCCCTGCCGGGCCGCCGGACCCCTCGCCGACCAGTCTGCGCAGCGGGGACCCCGGCTTCAGGAGGTGCTGCTGGCCCACCACCTCGTCGAGGGTGCGGGGGCGCATCCGCACCGCCAGGGGACTGCCGGCGGGGTCCTTCTCCTGGCGTTCTTCTGCGGCGGCGGTGAACAGGTCGGGTTCCACGCTGAAACCCTAAATCACGGCACTGACAATCCCGCCGGGGCCGTCAGCTGGTCCAGAAGTCCCACCAGCGGGTCAGGATCAGCATGCCGATGATGCCGATGTGCACGACCGGCAGCACCCAGGTGAACTCGCCGAAGAACGACTTGAGCCAGTTCGGCGCCGGCAGGAAGCCCTTGCGGATGTTGAAGGACGTCACGTACCAGAACATGGTGATCGTGGCGACCCAGGCCAGCGAGCACCACAGGCACAGCGCGTTGATCCGGTACAGGGACTGGAACTGCAGCCAGGTGCAGAAAGCCACACCGAAGAGCGTGCCGAAGTTGAAGGTCAGCCAGTACCAGCGGGGGAAGCGGGCACGGGCCAGCAGGCTCATGCCGACGCAGACGACGATGCCGTAGCAGACCAGCCCGAGCATCGGGTTGGGGAAGCCGAAGGCGGCGGCCTGCTTGGACTCCATGACGCTGCCGCAGGAGACGACCGGGTTGAGGCTGCACCCGGGGGTGAAGGTCTTGCCCTCGACCTTGGCTTCCAGCAGCTTGAACTTGTCGATCGTGATGACCCACGCGGCCAGCAGCCCGGCGGCGCCGGTGATGATCAGCAGCAGGGCGAAGGCGAGACTGCCGCCCTCCGTGCGCGGTGCTGCGGAGGCGTTCTCGGGCTCGGGTTCCGTGGAGACGTCCTTGACTGTCGTCTTGCTCATCACGCCGATTCCGTGTGTTTGAGAGTTGGAACTTCTTCGGGCAGGGGCCATTGTGCCGCACGAGGCCTCCTGTCCACCGTTCGATGGACATAAGGAAGTACGCACGGTCGTCCCGAAAGGCTCGGTTCCGGTCGAGGCTCGGGGCATGACAGCACACGCGAACGAACTCGCGGTGGACGTCCGGGGGCTGCGCAAGCGGTACGGCGACGTGACCGCGGTGGACGGCATAGATCTGGGCATACGGCGCGGCGAGGTGTTCGGCCTGCTCGGACCCAACGGGGCGGGCAAGAGCACCACGGTGGAGATCCTCCAGGGCAACCGGTCCCGGGACGCGGGCGAGGTCTCGGTCCTGGGCGCCGACCCGGCGACGGGCACGCGCGCGTGGCGGTGCCGGTTGGGAATCGTCTGGCAGGACGAATCGGCGCCCGCCGAGTTGACGGTCCGCGAGACCGTACGGCACTTCGCGCACTACTACCCGAGGCCGCGCGATCCCGAGCGGGTCATCGGCCTTGTCGGTCTCCAGACCAAGGCGGACAGCCGGATCAAGGCCCTGTCGGGTGGCCAGCGCCGCCGCCTGGACGTCGCGCTCGGTGTGATCGGCGATCCGGAGCTGCTCCTGCTGGACGAGCCGACGACCGGCTTCGACCCGGCCGCCAGGCGCGGGTTCTGGGACCTGGTCCGGCTGCTCGCGGACGAGGGCACGACGATCCTCCTGACCACCCACTACCTGGAGGAGGCGGAGGCACTCGCCGACCGGCTGGCGATCGTCGCCCGCGGCCGGGTCGTCGCCGAGGGTGAGCCGCAGACGCTCCGGAACCTCCACGGCACCGGCGCCACCGTCGAGTGGACGGAACCGGACGGCACCATGCGCGCGGAGCACACGCAGACCCCGACGAAGACGGTCGCCGGGCTCATGGACCGTTTCGACGGCGAGATCCCGGGGCTGCGGGTGAGCCGCCCCTCCCTGGAGGACGTCTACCTCCGTCTGACCGGTCAGGAGGCCGCACGATGACCACGACGACCGCCGCGCCCGCGCGGACCCGTGAGGACGCGGAACGCCTGCCGGGCGCCTGGACGATCGGACTGCGCCGGGGCGCGCCGGAGATCCGGCAGTTCTTCCGCCAGCGCGACCAGGTGGTCTTCACCTTCGCGCTGCCCTTGGCGTCGTCGTGGAAGATCGACGCGAACAGGAAGAGGAGGACGACCGGGAAGGCGTCACCGCCTCCCAGCTGTACGTGCCGGCCATGATGGCCTCGGGGATCATGTCGACGAGCTTCCAGTCGCTGGGGATCTCGATCGCGGTCGAACGCGACGAGAAGGTGCTGCGCCGGCTACGGGGCACCCCGATGCCGCCGGCCGCGTACTGGTCGGGCGGGCGCTGATCCAGCAGGAGGAGCCGGACGAGCGACCCGCGGTGCGCTATCTCGCCGGCGCGACGGCCCTCTACCTGCCGTCGGCGGTGCTGGTCGGCGAGGCCCGGCTGATGTCGTTCGCGCTGATTCCGCAGTGCTTCATGACCCTGCGCAGGCGCCCGGCGCTGGTCGCGGTCACCGTGATCAATCTGGCTCCGGTAGCGGGGTGGGCTCTGCTGTGGCGGCCGGAGCCGACCGTTTTGTTCGCCAACTCCCTGTCCTCGCTGGTGAGTCTGGTCTTCTCCGTGGTGATCGGCGGCTGGATCATCCGGATCATCGAGCAGAGCGCGGAACGGGCCGCGCTGATCGCGGAGCTGGACGCGAGCCGGCACGAGGTCGCGCGGCTGTCGGCGGCGCACGGTGCGCTCGCCGAACGCGAACGCATGGCGCGCGAGATCCACGACACCCTCGCGCAGGGCTTCACCAGCCTCCTGATGCTGGGGCAGGCGGTGGAGGCGGAGCTGGACCACGACCTGCCGCAGGCCCGCCGTCACCTGGCCCTGATGAACAGGACCGCCCGGCAGAACCTCGCCGAGGCGCGCGCCCTCGTCGCCGGGGGCGCGCCCGCTGACCTGGCCGGCGCGTCGCTGCCGGACGCACTGCGCCGGCTGGTGGACCGGCACGGGGCAGCCACGCTGGAGGTGACGGGTCCGGTACGGCCGCTGCCGGCCGGCGCCGAGGTGGTCGCCCTGCGTTCCTGCCAGGAGGGTCTGACCAACGCGCGCAAGCACGCGGGGAGTTCCGTGCCGGTCGCCATCCGCGTCAGCTACACGGACGAGGCGCTCACCGTCGCCGTCCACGACGACGGCCGCGGGTTCGACCCGGATGCCGCGTGTTCCGGCTACGGTCTGGCGGGGCTGCGGGCCCGGGCCGCGGAGGCGGGCGGTACGGCGACGGTACGCAGCGCGCCGGGTGACGGTACGACGGTGACGGTGCGGCTGCCCCTCGGAGGTGGTCCGCTGTGATCCGGATCGTGCTCGCCGACGACCATCCCGTCGTACGGGAGGGGCTGCGCGCGATGCTGAGCGCCGAACCGGACTTGGAGGTGGTCGCCGACGCGTCCGACGGGCCGCAGGCGGAGGCGCTGGCGGCCGAACTGGACCCGGATCTCGTACTGATGGACCTGCGTATGCCGGGCGGCGGGGGCGTCGACTCGATCCTCCGGATGACCGAGGCGGGTCTGCGCTGCCGGGTCGTCGTGCTGACCACCTACGAGAACGACCGGGACATCCTGCGGGCAGTGGAGGCGGGTGCGGCGGGCTACCTGCTCAAGGACCTGCCCCGGGACGAACTGGCCGGCGCGGTGCGGGCCGCGGCGCGCGGGGAGACGGTGCTGGCGCCGTCGGTCGCGGCGCTCCTGGTCGACCGGCTGCGGGTCAAGCCGGAGCGCCCGCGCCTGTCCGGGCGGGAGGTGGCGGTGCTGCGCCTGGTCGCCGAGGGCTGTACGAACGCAGAGACGGGACGCCGGCTGTTCATCGGCGAGTCGACGGTGAAGACCCACTTGCTGCGGGCGTTCGCCAAGCTCGGCGTGGACGACCGGACCGCCGCGGTCACCTGCGCGATGCGGCTGGGCCTGCTGGAGTGAGGGAGCCGTACGCCCCCTCACTCCCCGGGGCTCAGCCCAGCCTCGACTCCAGCTCGGCCACGATCTCGTTCACGCCCACCGCCGTCTGCTCCCCGGACTCCATGTCCTTCAGCTGGACGACGCCCTCGGCGAGGTCGCGCTCGCCGGCGACGATCGCGTAGCGGGCCCCGCTGCGGTTGGCGTTCTTCATGGCGCCCTTGAGGCCCTTGCCGCCGTAGGAGAAGTCCGCCGCGACACCGACCCGGCGCAGCTCCGTGACCTTCGCGAAGAGGACCCGGCGGGCCTCCTCGCCGAGCGGCACCGCGAAGACGCTGGTCGCGGACGGGATGTCCAGCTGCACGCCCTCGGCCTCCAGGGCCAGGACCGTGCGGTCGACACCGAGGGCCCAGCCCACCGACGGCAGCGCGGGGCCGCCGATCATCTCGGACAGGCCGTCGTAGCGGCCGCCGCCGCCCACCGCGGACTGGGAGCCGAGGCCGTCGTGGACGAACTCGAAGGTGGTACGCGTGTAGTAGTCGAGGCCGCGGACCAGCTTCGGGTCGTCCTCGAAGGAGACGCCCGCGGCCGTGATCAGCTCACGGACCTCCTCGTGGTACGCCTTGCACGCGTCGCAGAGGTAGTCGCGCAGGAGGGGCGCGTCGCCCAGCTGCTTCTGGACCGACTCGCGCTTGTCGTCCAGGACACGCAGCGGGTTGATCTCGGCCCGCCGCAGGGTGTCCTCGTCGAGGTCCAGACCGCGCAGGAAGTCCTGGAGCGCGGCCCGGTAGACCGGGCGGCACTCCTTGTCGCCGAGGCTGTTGAGCAGGATGCGGAAGTTGCTCAGGCCCAGCGAGCGGTACGCCTGGTCGGCGAGGATGATCAGCTCGGCGTCCAGGGCCGGGTCCTCGGCACCGATCGCCTCGGCACCGACCTGGGAGAAGTGGCGGTAGCGGCCCGCCTGCGGCTGCTCGTACCGGTAGTACGAGCCGGAGTACCAGAGCTTGACCGGGAGGTTGCCCTGCCGGTGCAGGTTCGCCTCGAGAGCGGCGCGCAGGACCGAGGCGGTGCCCTCCGGGCGCAGGGCAAGCCTGTCGCCGCCCTTGGTCTCGAAGGCGTACATCTCCTTGGTCACGATGTCGGTGGACTCGCCGACACCGCGCGCGAAGAGCTCGACGTTCTCGAAGCCGGGCGTCTCGATGTAGCCGTAGCCGGAGTTCCGCAGAGGTCCGGCGATCGCCTCGCGCACCGCGAGGAACTTCGCGGACCGGGGCGGAATCAAGTCGTACGTGCCCTTGGGGGCCTGAAAGGTGCTCACGGAAGGTCTCTCGTCACATTCCTCGTCGGGGAGCCCGGGGTGCTCCCTGGCCGTCGGCGGCCACCTGCCGCAGATACGGGTTGGTGGCGCGCTCCTGGCCGATGGTCGTCTGGGGGCCGTGGCCGGACAGCACCACGGTGGAGTCGTCGAGCGGCAGGCAGACACGGGCCAGCGAGGCCAGCATGTCGTCCATGGAGCCGCCCGGCAGATCCGTGCGTCCGATGGAGCCGGCGAAGAGCAGATCGCCCGAGAAGAAGACCGAGGGGATCTCGGCCGTCTCCGGCATCTGGAAGGTCACCGACCCCTTGGTATGGCCCGGCGCGTGCGCGACGGAGAATCCGAGTCCGGCGAGCTCCAGCCGCGCGCCGTCGGCCAGTTCGAACACGTCGTCCGGCTCCCCCACCGTGAGCTCGCCCATGAGCGGCATGCCGATGGACCGGCCGAGCGCCTTCTCGGGGTCGCTCATCATGTACCGGTCCTCCGGGTGGATCCAGGCCGGTACGTCGTGCGCTCCGCACACGGGGACGACCGAGGCCACATGGTCGATGTGGCCGTGGGTGAGGACGACGGCGACGGGTTTGAGCCGATGCTTCCTGAGCGCTTCCTCGACGCCTTCGGCGGCCTGGTGGCCGGGGTCGATGATCACGCACTCCTCACCGGCGGCGGGGGCGACGAGATAACAGTTCGTCCCCCAGGCCCCGGCGGGGAACCCGGCAATGAGCACGATCGTCCTTCGTTGTGTCGATTCGGGCGGCTACCAGCTGTGGTCCAGAGCCTACCGGCGCTGCCGTTTCCTCAGCGAACCCATATACGGTACGGGGCTACACGCAGTGGTCGGCTCACAAGACGCACAGCACGCACGCGTACCGGTCGGCATTCGACACGCATGAGGAGAGAACCCGGTGGTCAGCCAGGAGCAGCGGCGGCGTCAGCTCGCCCGGGAGAAGTTCTTGCGGCAGCAGCAGCGGCGCACCAGCGCACGACGCAAGGCACGCATGCGCAACTCCGTGATCGCGTCCGTGCTCGGCGTGATCGTGATCGGCAGTGTGGCGCTGTACACGACCGGTGTGCTGAAGAACAACGACGACAAGGCGAACGCCAGCTCGGAGACGACTCCCAGCGCCTCCGCCTCCCCCAGCAAGGCACCGGACCCGTGCGCGAAGGCGGCGGCCGGCTCGGTGAAGAAGCTGAGCTGGAAGAAGGAGCCGGCGATGACGATCGACACGTCCGCCGGCTACACCATGAAGCTGGCGACGACGTGCGGTGACATCGGCATCGCGCTGAAGACGTCGGCGGCCCCGCACACGGTGAACTCGTTCGACTTCCTGGCCGCGAAGGGCTTCTTCGACCACACGAAGTGCCACCGGCTCACCACCAACGGCATCTACGTGCTGCAGTGCGGCGACCCGACGGGGACCGGAAGCGGCGGCCCGGGGTACACGATCCCTGACGAGAACCTGAAGGACAAAAGCCTGAAGGGCGGTGTCTACCCGGCGGGTACGGTCGCGATGGCCAACACCGGCCAGAAGCACACCGGCGGCAGCCAGTTCTTCCTGGTCTACCAGGACAGCCAGTTGCCGCCCAGCTACACCCCGTTCGGCACGATCGACGCGGCCGGGATGAAGGTCCTGAAGAAGATCGCCGCGGCGGGCGAGAGCACCGGCCAGGGCGACGGAGCGCCGAACGCGACGGTCGTGATCAACAAGGCCACGGTCACCAAATCCTGACCACCAAGTGCGAAATTTCGGTCGCGCGGGATGCGGACAGGCCACCCGCCGGTCGCCTATGTTGGCCGTGACGAAACTGTGGACGATGCCCGGGGGCGCTGAGGCCCTTCGCAGGCATCATGTGGAGGAGGCGCTGTGAGCAGCGACCCGTGGGGCCGCGTCGACGAGACGGGGACCGTGTACGTGCGTACGGCCGACGGCGAGCAGGTCGTCGGTTCCTGGCAGGCCGGCTCCCCTGAGGAGGCGCTGGCCTACTTCGAGCGCAAGTACGAAGGCCTGGTTGTCGAGATCGGCCTCCTCGAAAAGCGAGTGAAGACCACCGACCTGTCCGCGAAGGACGCCCAGGCCGCCATCGACCATCTGCGCGAGCAGGTGGAGGCGCACCACGCGGTCGGTGATCTGGAGGCGCTGCGCACCCGGCTCGGCGAGCTGGTGAAGACCGTCGAGTCGCGTCGCGAGGAGCGCCGCGCGCAGCGGGCCAAGCAGTCCGACGAGGCCCGGCAGGCCAAGGAGGACCTGGTCGTCGAGGCGGAGCAGCTGGCCCAGTCCGACCAGTGGCGGGCCGCCGGTGAGCGGCTGCGGGCCCTGGTGGACACCTGGAAGGGCCTGCCGCGTCTCGACCGCAAGTCGGACGACGAGCTGTGGCACCGCTTCTCGCACGCCCGCTCGGCGTTCTCCAAGCGGCGCAAGGCGCACTTCGCGCAGCTCGACGCGCAGCGCGAGGACGCCCGCAAGGCGAAGGAGAAGCTGGTCGCCGAGGCGGAGTCGCTGTCCGGTTCGACGGACTGGGGTCCGACGGCGGCCCGCTACCGCGAGCTGATGGCCGAGTGGAAGGCCGCGGGCCGCGCCCAGCGCGAGCACGAGGACGACTTGTGGAACCGCTTCCGCGGCGCCCAGGACGTGTTCTTCGCGGCTCGTGGCTCGGCCTTCGCCGAACGCGACGCGGAGCAGACCGAGAACCTGAAGCTCAAGGAGGAACTGGCAGCCGAGGCCGAGAAGCTGCTGCCGATCACCGACCTGAAGGCCGCGCGGTCCGCCTTCCGTTCGATCAACGAGCGCTGGGAGGCCATCGGTCATGTGCCGCGGGACGCCCGTCCCAAGGTCGAGGGCCGGATGCACACGGTCGACCGGGCCATCCAGGAGGCCGAGGAGGCCGAGTGGCGCCGGACCAACCCGGAGGCACGCGCGCGTGCCGCGGGTCTGACCGGTCAGCTGCAGGCCGCCGTGGACAAGCTGGAGGCACAGATCGAGCAGGCGCGCGCCCAGGGCAACACGTCGAAGGCGGAGAAGCTCCAGCGTGAGCTGGAGGGGCGCCAGGCGCTCCTGGACCAGGCTCTCAAGGGCCTTCAGGAGTTCGGCGGCTAGAAACCACGACGACGCCGAGAGGGGCCCCGTACGCGACGTACGGGGCCCCTCTCGGCGTCGTGCGGTATCCCGCCCGCCCCCAGGAGCGGCTGCGTGCCGGCCAGCCGCCCCCTAGGAGCGGCTGCGTGCCGACGTCACCCGGTAGACGTCGTAGACGCCCTCCACTCCCCGTACGGCCTTCAGGACGTGGCCCAGGTGCTTGGGGTCGCCCATCTCGAAGGTGAAGCGGGAGGTGGCCACCCGGTCGCGGGAGGTCTGGACGGCCGCGGAGAGGATGTTGACGTGCTGGTCGGACAGGACGCGGGTGACGTCCGAGAGCAGCCGGGAGCGGTCCAGCGCCTCGACCTGGATGGCGACCAGGAAGACCGAGGACTGGGTGGGCGCCCACTCGACGTCGAGGATGCGCTCGGGCTCACGTGACAGCGACTCCACGTTGACGCAGTCGCTGCGGTGGACCGAGACGCCGCTGCCGCGCGTGACGAACCCGATGATCGGGTCGCCGGGAACCGGGGTGCAGCAGCGGGCCAGCTTGACCCAGACGTCGTCGACGCCCTTCACGACCACGCCCGGGTCCTGGCTGCTGCGGCGCTTGCTGCGACGCCCGCGGCTCGGCGGTACCGCCTCGTCGATCTCCTCGGTGGCCGCCTCCTCGCCGCCGAGTGCCTGCACCAGCTTCTGCACGACGTTCTGCGCGGCCACGTGGCCCTCGCCGATCGCCGCGTACAGCGAGGAGATGTCCGGGTAGCGCATCTCGTGCGCGAGGGTGACCAGCGAGTCGCCGGTGAGGATGCGCTGGATCGGCAGGTTCTGCTTGCGCATCGCGCGGACGATGGCGTCCTTGCCCTGCTCGATCGCCTCGTCCCGGCGCTCCTTGGAGAACCAGCCCCGGATCTTGTTGCGGGCGCGGGGCGACTTGACGAAGCCGAGCCAGTCGCGGGAGGGGCCGGCACCGGTCGCCTTGGAGGTGAAGACCTCCACCAGATCGCCGTTGTCGAGGGTCGATTCGAGGGGTACGAGCCTGCCGTTGACCCGCGCCCCTATGGTGCGGTGGCCGACCTCGGTGTGCACCGCGTACGCGAAGTCCACCGGGGTGGCACCCGCCGGGAGCGCTATGACGTCGCCCTTGGGGGTGAAGACGAAGACCTCGTTGCGGGACAGGTCGAACCGCAGGGACTCCAGGAACTCGCTGGGGTCCTCGGTCTCCTTCTGCCAGTCCAGCAGCTGCCGCAGCCAGGCCATGTCGTTGAGGTGGTCGTCCTTGCCCTTGCCGGACGACTTCGGCACGTCGGTGCGGACCTTGGAGGCGCCGGCGACCGCCTCCTGCTTGTACTTCCA
This sequence comes from Streptomyces sp. NPDC006655, assembly GCF_040703965.1. Lineage (NCBI taxonomy): Bacteria > Bacillati > Actinomycetota > Actinomycetes > Kitasatosporales > Streptomycetaceae > Streptomyces > Streptomyces sp. NPDC006655. The sequence goes on from NZ_JBEYJU010000094.1 coordinate 24,913, forward strand.
GTGCGCGGCGATGCCGTACTCGGCCCGGCGGTGCATGTCGAACGTGCGGATCTGGAGCTCGACCGGCTTGCCGTTGGGGCCGATGACCGTCGTGTGCAGCGACTGGTACATGTTGAACTTGGGCATCGCGATGTAGTCCTTGAAGCGCCCCGGAACCGGATTCCAGCGCGCGTGGACGGTGCCCAGGGCCGCGTAGCAGTCGCGGACGGTGTCCACCAGGACGCGGATGCCCACCAGGTCGTAGATCTCCGCGAAGTCCCGGCCGCGGACGATCATCTTCTGGTAGACGCTGTAGTAGTGCTTCGGCCGGCCGGTGACGGTCGCCTTGATCCGGGCGGCGCGCAGGTCGGACTGGACCTCGTCGGTCACTATGGCCAGGTACTCGTCGCGCTTGGGCGCCCGCTCGGCGACCAGCCGTACGATCTCGTCGTACATCTTGGGGTAGAGGATCGCGAACGCGAGGTCCTCCAGCTCCCACTTGATGGTGTTCATGCCCAGCCGGTGGGCGAGCGGCGCGTAGATCTCCAGGGTCTCGCGCGCCTTCTTCTCCTGCTTCTCGCGCTTGAGGTAGCGCATGGTGCGCATGTTGTGCAGCCGGTCGGCGAGCTTGATGACCAGGACGCGCGGGTCCTTGGCCATGGCGACGACCATCTTGCGCACGGTCTCGGCCTGCGCGGCCTCACCGAACTTGACCTTGTCCAGCTTGGTGACGCCGTCGACGAGCAGCGCGACCACGTCGCCGAAGTCGCGGCGCAGGTCCTCCAGGCCGTACTCGGTGTCCTCGACGGTGTCGTGCAGCAGGCCCGCCATCAGGGTCGCCGGGTCCATGCCCAGCTCGGCGAGGATGGTGGTGACCGCGAGCGGGTGCGTGATGTACGGGTCGCCGCTCTTGCGCTTCTGGCCGCGGTGCCAGCGCTCGGCGACCTGGTAGGCGCGCTCGATCTGGCGCAGCGTGGCGTTCTCGATCTTGGGGTCGTTGCTGCGGACTATGCGCAGCAGCGGTTCCAGGACCGGGTTGTACGGGTTGGCGCGCTGCACGCCGAGCCTGGCCAGACGGGCGCGGACGCGGTTGGAGGAGCCGGTGCGCGGGGGTGTGCCGGCGTTGGGACGGGCCATGGGCGTCGTCTCGGGGCGCTCGGCCGGGGCCGGCTTGGGGCGCGACTGCTCGGCCGACTTGTCGACGGGCGCGGACTGGGCGTGCTCCACCGGTCCGCGGGCGTCGTTCTTCGCGTGCGGTGTGTTCGGCGCGGGCTTCGCCGCGGCTGCCGAGGCGGGCTCGGGCTTGGCGGCGGTCAGGTGCTGGGCCTCGTCTGGCAAGAGGACTCCTCGTGCGCGATCCGGGTCCCCCAGTCAGGCCCCGGACAACCATGGTAGCGATCCGGCCGCCCCCGAACGTGCGGAGCCCGTCCGAACGGCCGCCCGGACGTCAACGCGGAGGGCTCCCGCCGGATTCCCGGCTTCCGCTTGGGAGGCCTCGCGGGTCCCACGGCACAGCCCCGGGTGCGGACGTGAGGCCGCACCCGGGGCTGCTTCGAGCCCGGAACTCCGCTCAGACGGTGAGTATGGCCTCCAGGGGAGCGCCCTTGAGCGCGGCCTCCAGGCGGGCCCGGCCGCTCAGGAAGGCCAGCTCCATGAGGACCGCGACGCCCGCGACCTCGGCGCCCGCGCGGTGGATCAGCTCGATCGAGGCCTCGGCGGTGCCGCCGGTGGCCAGCACGTCGTCGACGATCAGGATTCGGTCGTCCGCGCCGATGTCCTCGGCGTGCACCTCGATCTCCGCGGAGCCGTACTCCAGCTCGTAGGCCTGGCGCAGGGTGGCTCCGGGGAGCTTGCCCGCCTTGCGGACCGGGATGAAGCCGAGGCCGGCGCGGACGGCGACCGGGGAGCCGAGGATGAAGCCCCGGGCCTCCAGGCCGACGACCTTGGTGGCGCCGGTGCGCGCGGCGATCCCGGCGAGGGCGTCGGTGAGCGCGGTGAACGCGGCCGCGTCGGCCAGCAGCGGCGTGATGTCCTTGAACATCACGCCCTCCTCCGGGTAGTCCTCGACGTCCCGGATGCGGCTGAGCAGCAGCTCCTTGAGGTCGCTCATCGGCGCTTCCCGGAGGGACGGCCGCGGCTCCCGCGGGTGCGGGACGCCGGCTGGTTGCGCGGGCCGACGACGGCCGGTGCGGCGTCGTCCGAGTCCTCGCCGGCGCCCCGGGCCCCGGCCAGTTCCTCCTCGGCGGACGACTGCGCCCGCTTGGCGAGGACGCGCTTCTTCAGCGCCTTCATCTGCGGCTCCATCTCCTTGAGGTCGGCGACGAGCGGCGTGGCGATGAAGATCGACGAGTAGGCACCGGCGGCGAGACCGACGAACAGCGACAGCGAGATGTCGTTGAGCGTGCCCGCGCCGAGGAAGCCGCCGCCGATGAACAGCAGGCCGGCGACCGGGAGCAGCGCGACGACCGTGGTGTTGATCGAACGGACCAGGGTGCCGTTGATCGAGTGGTTGGCGATGTCGCTGTAGGTGAAGCGGGTCTGCTTGGTGATGTCCTTGGTCTGCTCCTTGAGGCTGTCGAAGACGACGACCGTGTCGTAGAGCGAGTAACCGAGGATCGTCAGCAGACCGATGACCGTACCGGGCGTGACCTCGAAGCCGACCAGGGCGTAGATGCCGGTCGTGATCGTGATGTCGTGGATCAGCGCGACCAGGGCCGCGACGGCCATGCGCCACTCGAAGGCGATCGCCAGGTAGATCACCACGAGGATCATGAAGATCGCGAGGCCCTCCCAGGCCTTGTTGGCGATCTCGTCACCCCAGCTGGGCCCGACCAGGTCGGCGGCGATGGACTCGGGGTCCACGTTCATGTCCTTGGCCAGCGCGACCTTGGCCGCGTCCGACTTGCTGGTGTCCATGCCCGCGATCTGGATGCGCAGACCGCCCGTGCCGAGCTTCTGCACGACCGCGTCGTGGCCGGAGGCCTCCTTCGCGTAGGTCTCCGCCTGGGTCACCGAGACGGTGGTCTTCCCGGTGGTGAAGACGGCGCCGCCCTGGAAGTCGATGCCCATGTTCAGGCCGCGCACCGCCAGGCCGACGATGGCCGTGATGGTGATCAGGATGGAGACGCCGTACCAGATCTTGCGCTTGCCGACGAAGTCGTAGCTGATCTCGCCGCGGTGGAGTCGGGCGCCGAGGTTGCCGAGTTTCGACATCGCTCACGCTTCCTTCGGGTCGACAGGGCCGGCGGCGGGGCCGGCGGGACGGCGGGTGCGGCGCAGCGGCGGCTTGGCGCCCAGGCCCTTCGGGTCGAGCCCGGACCATTTGTGGCCGTTCGCGAAGAACTTGCGCCGGGCGAGGATCGTCATCAGCGGCTTGGTGAAGAAGAAGACGACGACCACGTCGAGCACGGTGGTCAGGCCGAGCGTGAACGCGAAGCCCTGGACCTTGCCGACGGTCACGATGAACAGCACGGCGGCGGCCAGGAACGACACGAAGTCGGAGACCAGGATGGTGCGCCGGGCCCGCGGCCAGGCCCGCTCGACGGCGGGACGCAGCGTGCGGCCCTCGCGGATCTCGTCCCGGATGCGTTCGAAGAACACGATGAACGAGTCCGCCGTGATACCGATCGCGACGATCGCACCGCAGACGGCCGGCAGGTTCAGCGCGAAGTGGATCGCGGGGCCGAGCAGCGCCATGATCACGTACGTGAGGATCGCGGAGACCAGCAGCGAGGGGATGGCCACGACCGAAAGACCGCGGTAGAAGGCCAGCAGGTAGATGATGACCAGGGCCAGGCCGATCGCGCCCGCGATCAGACCCGCGTGCAGCTGCTCGCCGCCGAGCGCGGCGGTCACGGTGGTGACGCTCTGCTCCTTGAAGGAGAGCGGGAGCGCGCCGTACGACAGCATGTTGGCGAGGCTCTGGGCCTCCGTCTGGGTGAAGCTGCCGGAGATCTCCGCCTGGCCGCCGGTGATGGACTGGCTGACGTACGGGCTGGAGACGACCTCGCCGTCCAGGACGATGCCGAACTCGTTCTGCGGCTGCTGGTTCTTGGCCAGTGCGGCGGTGACGTCCGCGAACTTCTTGCCTCCGCTGCCGGTGAAGGTCATCTGGACCTGCCAGCCGGCGGCGCCCTGCGTGTCGAAGACGGCCTGGGCCTTCTTGACCTCGGTGCCGTCGACGGCGGCCGGGCCGAGCACGTACTTGTACCAGACACCGGAGATCTTGCCGCAGGCCACGGTGGGGTCGGTCGGCTTGGCGGTCTTGCCGGCGGTGGTCTGAGCCGACTTCTTGGAGCAGTCCAGCGCGGCGTACTCGGCCTGCAGCTTGGAGGCCGCGGCGGAAGCCGAGGAGGAGGCGGAGGGGCTCGCGGACGCCTTGGCCGAGGAGGAGGCGCTCGCCGAGGCGGACGGCGTCGAGCCGGCCTTCAGGGCGTCGGTGACGGCGCGGCCCTGGGAGGTGGCGGAGGACGACGGGGACGCGGAGGACGACCCGCTCGCCTTCTGGGGCGCGCTGCTCGACGGGGAGGCGCTCGGGGAGGCGCTGGAGCTGCCGCTGGAGGACGCGCTCGGAGAGGCGCTCGGCGCGGCACCGGTGCTGGGCTCGCTGGCCAGGACCGGGCGGAAGTACAGCTTGGCGGTGGTGCCGACCTGCTGGCGGGCCTCCTCGGAGTTGGTGCCCTTGGGGATGTTGACGATGATGTTGCTCGTCCCCTGGGTCTGCACCTCCGCCTCGGACACACCGAGGCCGTTGACACGGCGGTTCATGATCTCGACCGCGGTGTTCATGTTGGCCTTGTTGATCGCGTTCGGCTGGCCCGGCTCGTTGCGCGCCTGGAGCGTGATGCTCGTACCACCGGCCAGGTCGATGCCGAGACGCGGCGTGGTGTTCCCGGAGGCGAACATCCCTCCGGTCAGCGCCACGATGGCGATCAGGATCAGGGCCAGCGAGCGCCCTGGCCTGCTCTGGGCGCTCGCGCTCCGGCCCCTCTTAGGTGCTGCCACCTTCTCGTACTCCCTCTCGGGCCGCCGTGCGCCTGGTCGGCAGCGCGGTCGGCCATGACATGGTGTCGGGATCCCGTGCGGGAAACAGACGCGCCCGGGGTGCGAGGTGCGCGCGTGGTGCGCGCACCGCTCCCCGGGGCGCGGCTACTTCGCGTCGGAGTCGCCGTCGGTCTTCTTCGGCTCTTCGCCCGCCTTCGCCTCGGTGGTCCCGGCCTCGTCGGCCTTGGCCTCGGCGCTCTCCTCGACACCGCCCTCGGTCGCGTCCTTCTTCCCGAGGTCGACGGCCTTGTCGTCGGAGGCGGCGGCAGCGTCGGCAGACTCGTCGTCGGTCTCGGTGAGGGAGGAGGCGTCGTCCGGGACGACGTCGGAGTCGGACTTCAGGTCGTGCTCGATACCGTGCACGATGCGGTTGTACTCGTCGTCCGTGAGAACGGCGCCGATCGCGTTCTTCGCGAAGAGAAGCTCGACTCCCGGACCGGCGTCGAGGAGGACGGTGTCCTCGCTGACTTCCTTGACCGTCGCGTACATGCCCCCGATCGTGCGGACACCGTTTCCGGGCTGGAGCTCGTTCCGCATGTCTTTGGCCTGCTGCTGGCGCTTCCTGGTGGAACGCGTCATCAGGAACATGGCCGCGATGAGGACGATGAACACGAGAAGAGGCAAGCTATTCACGGGACGGGGTTTCCTTCGCACAGCCGCGGCGGTGAGCGGCCTGGATGATGGGGGTGTGCTCGGCGCCGCCCGCAAAGGCGGCATCGGCGGAGTCTAAGCGAGTCCGCGCGCATGGAACAACGCTCAGCATGGCACCTGGGTTCCTGCCCCCGCCAATGCCCCGCCGTCACGAAGCGATCACGTCTGCCGCCGAGGCCTGGCGGACGACCGGCGGAGCCTGCACGGCGCCCGACCGGTCCGCCGGGGCCGGGTCAGCTGTCGAACAGGTCCTGCTGGCCGCCTCCGCCGGCCGCTCCGCGTGGCGCGGTCAGGCCCAGGTGGGCCCAGGCCGCGGGGGTCGCGACGCGGCCGCGCGGGGTGCGGGCGAGAAGGCCCTCGCGGACCAGGAAGGGCTCGGCGACCTCCTCGACCGTCTCGCGCTCCTCCCCCACCGCGACCGCGAGCGTCGAGAGGCCGACCGGGCCGCCGCCGAACAGCTTGAGCAGGGCTTGCAGGACCGCGCGGTCGAGCCGGTCGAGGCCGCGTTCGTCCACCTCGTAGACGGCGAGGGCCGCGTGCGCGATGTCGCGGGTGATCAGTCCGTCGGCCTTGACCTGCGCGTAGTCGCGGACGCGGCGCAGCAGCCGGTTGGCGATACGGGGCGTGCCGCGGGAGCGGCCGGCGATCTCGGCGGCGCCGGCCGGCTCGATCTCGACGTCCAGGAGGTTCGCCGAGCGGTGCACGACCCGCTCCAGCTCGTGCGGCTCGTAGAACTCCATGTGCGCGGTGAAGCCGAAGCGGTCGCGCAACGGCGGCGGCAGCAGCCCCGCCCGGGTGGTGGCGCCGACCAGGGTGAACGGGGGCAGTTCGAGAGGGATCGCGGTCGCGCCGGGGCCCTTGCCGACGATGACGTCGACCCGGAAGTCCTCCATCGCCATGTAGAGCATCTCCTCGGCGGGCCGCGACATGCGGTGGATCTCGTCGAGGAAGAGGACCTCGCCCTCCTGGAGGGAGGAGAGGATGGCGGCCAGGTCGCCGGCGTGCTGGATGGCGGGGCCCGAGGTGATGCGGATCGGGGCGCCCATCTCCGCCGCGATGATCATCGAGAGGGTGGTCTTGCCCAGGCCGGGCGCGCCGGAGAGCAGGACGTGGTCGGCGGTGGCGCCCCGCGCGCGTGCGGCGCGCAGCACCAGGTCGAGCTGCTCGCGGACCTTCTCCTGGCCGATGAACTCGCCCAGGTCCTTGGGGCGCAGGGCGGCCTCGACGGCCTGGTCCTCACGGTCGGCGACGGCGCCCACCAGCCGCTCCGTGTCGGCGCCGGTGTCGGTCGTGTCGTCCCAGTTCATAAGTGATGTGCCTCAGCGGTGGTGGGTCAGCGGGCGCGGTTGAGGGTCTGGAGGGCGGCCTTCAGGAGCTGCCCCACCTGGGGGGTGCCGCCCGCCGCCTCGGCCTGCGGGGTGACCGCGGTGACGGCCTCGTCGGCCTCCCGGGTCGCGTAACCGAGGCCGATCAGGGCGGCGTGCAGCTGGTCGCGCCAGCCCTGGGTGACGGGCGCGCCGACCGCGGGGGCGCCGATCGGTTCGCCGAGCCGGTCCTTCAGTTCGAGGAGCAGCTTCTGGGCGCCCTTCTTGCCGATGCCGGGGACGGCGATGAGCGCCTTCTCGTCCCCCGTGGCGACCGCGCGGCGCAGTGCGTCGGGGCTGTGCACGGCGAGCATCGCCTGGGCGAGCCGGGGGCCGACGCCGCTCGCGGTCTGGAGCAGTTCGAAGACCTGGCGTTCGTCGTCGTCCGCGAAGCCGTACAGGGTGAGCGAGTCCTCCCTCACCACCAGCGACGTGGCGAGTTTGGCCGGCTGGCCGGTCCGCAGCCCGGACAGGGTGTTGGGCGAGCACTGGACGGCGATGCCGATCCCTCCGACCTCGACGACCGCGGAGTCCGGGGCGAGGGCGGCGACCGGGCCGCTGACGAAGGCGATCATGCCGTACGGCCTTTCGTTGCGTTGGCTGCGTGCAGGGCCACGGCCTGCTGGAGTCGGTTCTGGGCGGGGGCGCGCCAGATGTGGCAGATGGCGAGCGCGAGGGCGTCGGCGGCGTCGGCGGGCTTGGGCGGGGAGCTGAGCCGGAGCAGCCGGGTGACCATGGCGCCGACCTGGGCCTTGTCGGCGCGGCCCGAGCCGGTGACGGCGGCCTTGACCTCGCTGGGGGTGTGCAGGGCGACGGGGATGCCCCGGCGGGCGGCGCACAGCATGGCGACGGCGCTGGCCTGGGCGGTGCCCATCACGGTCCGTACGTTGTGCTGGCTGAACACCCGCTCCACGGCGACGAACTCGGGCCGGTGCTCGTCCAGCCATTGTTCGATGCCCTGCTCGATGGCGACGAGGCGATGAGCGAGCTCGGCGTCCACGGGCGTCCGTACGACCCCCACGCCGACCATGGTGAGCGGCCGCCCGGCGACGCCTTCGACGACACCGACACCGCACCGGGTCAGCCCGGGGTCCACCCCCAGTACGCGCACCTTGCCCCCCTCCCTTCGGTCACCTGTTTGTGCAGGCTAGCGGGTGCCACCGACAACGGCCGACATGGCGACGGGCCGACGGGTGTGTCCCGTCGGCCCGTTGCGTCCGTGCAGCCCGCGGCGGCGCTACGCGTCGACCTTCTCCATGACCTCGTCGCTGACGTCGAAGTTGGCGAAGACGTTCTGGACGTCGTCGCTGTCCTCGAGGGCGTCGATCAGCTTGAAGATCTTCTTGGCGCCCTCCTCGTCCAGTTCGACCTGCATGGTGGGGACGAAGTTGGCCTCGGCGGAGTCGTAGTCGATCCCGGCGTCCTGGAGGGCGGTGCGGACGGCGACCAGGTCGGTGGCCTCGCTGAGCACCTCGAAGGACTCGCCCAGGTCGTTGACCTCCTCGGCGCCGGCGTCCAGCACCGCGCCGAGCACGTCGTCCTCGGTCAGCTCGCCCTTGGGGACGATGACGACACCCTTGCGGTTGAAGAGGTACGACACCGAGCCCGGGTCGGCCATGGAGCCGCCGTTGCGGGTCATGGCGACCCGGACGTCCGAGGCGGCGCGGTTGCGGTTGTCGGTGAGGCACTCGATGAGGACCGCGACGCCGTTCGGGCCGTAGCCCTCGTACATGATCGTCTCGTAGTCGGCGCCGCCGGCCTCCAGGCCGCCGCCGCGCTTGACCGCGGAGTCGATGTTCTTGTTCGGGACCGACTGCTTCTTGGCCTTCTGGATGGCGTCGTAGAGGGTCGGGTTGCCCTCGATGTCGACGCCGCCCATCCGGGCCGCGACCTCGATGTTCTTGATCAGCTTCGCGAAGAGCTTGCCGCGCTTGGCATCGATCACGGCCTTCTTGTGCTTCGTCGTAGCCCATTTAGAGTGGCCGGACATCTGCCTGTCTCCTTCGCGTAACCCATCCGAACAACGAACGCCAGAGATCCTACTAGGACTCCGTCGCCCGGTTCGCGTGCACCATGTCGACGAACAGGGCGTGCACCCGGTGGTCGCCGGTCAGTTCCGGGTGGAAGGACGTGGCGAGCGCGTTGCCCTGGCGGACCGCGACGATGTGGCCGTCGTGCTCGGCGAGCACCTCGACGTCGGCGCCCACGGACTCGACCCAGGGGGCCCGGATGAAGACGCCCTCTACAGGATCGCCGTCGATGCCGCGCACGTCGACCGCCGACTCGAACGACTCGTTCTGCCGCCCGAAGGCGTTGCGGCGCACGATCATGTCGATGCCGCCGATCGTCTCCTGACCCGAACGCGGGTCGAGGATCTTGTCGGCGAGCATGATCATGCCCGCGCAGGTGCCGTAGACGGGCATGCCGGCCCGCACGCGCGCGCGGAGCGGGTCCATCACGCCGAACAGGACGGCCAGCTTGGAGATGGTGGTGGACTCGCCGCCCGGTACGACCAGGCCGTCCACCTCGGCGAGTTCCTCGGGGCGGCGCACCGGCCTGGCCACGGCGTCGGCCGCGGCCAGGGCGACGAGGTGCTCCCGTACGTCGCCCTGGAGCGCCAGCACTCCTACGACGGGAGTGGTCATCACCAGCCCCGGTTCGCGTAGCGCTCGGCCTCGGGGAGGGTGTCGCAGTTGATGCCGACCATGGCCTCGCCGAGGTTGCGGGACGCGTCCGCGATGATCTTCGGGTCGTCGTAGAAGGTGGTCGCCTTGACGATGGCGGCGGCGCGCTTGGCCGGGTCGCCGGACTTGAAGATGCCGGAGCCGACGAAGACGCCCTCGGCGCCGAGCTGGCGCATCAGCGCGGCGTCGGCCGGGGTGGCGACGCCACCGGCGGAGAACAGGACCACCGGGAGCTTGCCGAGCTCGGCGACCTCCTTGACCAGCTCGTAGGGGGCGCGCAGCTCCTTGGCGGCGGCGTACAGCTCGTTGTTGTCACAGCCGCGCAGCTTGGCGATCTCACCCTTGATCTGGCGCAGGTGACGGACGGCCTCCACGACGTTGCCGGTGCCGGCCTCGCCCTTGGAGCGGATCATCGCGGCGCCCTCGGCGATGCGGCGCAGGGCCTCGCCCAGGTTGGTCGCACCGCAGACGAAGGGGGTGGTGAAGGCCCACTTGTCGGAGTGGTTGACCTCGTCGGCCGGGGTGAGGACCTCGGACTCGTCGATGTAGTCGACACCGAGGGACTGCAGGACCTGGGCCTCGACGAAGTGGCCGATGCGGGACTTGGCCATGACCGGGATGGAGACGGCCTCGATGATGCCCTCGATCATGTCCGGGTCGGACATCCGGGCCACGCCGCCGTCCTTGCGGATGTCGGCCGGGACCCGCTCCAGGGCCATGACGGCGACGGCGCCCGCGTCCTCGGCGATCTTCGCCTGCTCCGGCGTGACGACGTCCATGATCACGCCGCCCTTGAGCTGCTCGGCCATACCGCGCTTCACGCGGGCGGTGCCGGTCTCGGGGGCCTGGTTGTCGATGGTGGACACGGGTGACCTCACTCGTCGAAAGAGGGTTTCTGCGAACACCGAGGAAACGCGAGCGGACCAGTCCACAGCAAGGGCCAATGGGAAGGCCGTGGATCCTTTTGCGGGTCGGCTCCCCGGCTAGGGCCCTTCTGATGGATCTCCGCGGCGTCGCGACGCCCGGCACGCACGCTTGACGCACCGAA
>NZ_JBEYJU010000095.1:0-35501 GCF_040703965.1 Streptomyces sp. NPDC006655
CATGTGGCGGAGCCACCTGGCCCGCCACCCCGTGCGTCGAGCGTGCGTGCCGGGCGTCGCGACGCCGCGGAGATCCATCAGAAGGGCCCTAGCCCCGGAGCGCCGGGGGGTGCGTCAGCCGAGCCCGCCGCCCGCCCGTACCAGACCGGTCTCGTAGGCGAGGACCACGACCTGGACGCGGTCGCGCAGCCCGAGCTTGGTGAGGATGCGGCCCACATGGGTCTTCACGGTCGCCTCGGACAGCACCAGACGGCTCGCGATCTCGCCGTTCGACAGGCCCTGCGCGACCAGCACCATGACCTCGCGCTCACGGTCGGTGAGCCGCTCCAGCTCCTGGTGCCGGGGCTCCTTGCCCGCGGAGGGCAGCATCGGCGCGAAGCGGTCGAGCAGCCGGCGGGTCGTGGAGGGCGCGACGACGGCGTCGCCGCTGTGCACGGAGCGGATCGCCGCGAGCAGTTCGCCGGGCGGCACGTCCTTGAGCATGAACCCGGAGGCGCCCGCCTTCAGCCCGGAGAAGGCGTACTCGTCGAGGTCGAAGGTGGTCAGGATGAGCACCTTGGGCGCATCGGGCTCGACGCAGATGCGCCGGGTGGCCTCCACGCCGTCCAGCTTGGGCATGCGCACGTCCATGAGGACGACGTCCACGGCGGTGGATCTCAGCACCTGGAGGGCCTCGACGCCGTCGCCCGCCTCCGCGACGACCTCCATGTCCGGCTGGGCGGCGAGCACCATCCGGAACCCGGTGCGCAGCAGCACCTGGTCGTCGACGAGCATCACACGGATCGTCATCGGCTCCTCTTCCGTTTCCGTTCGTCTGCTCACGCCCGGAATCTTTGGGGCGTGACAGGTGTCAACCGGGGCGTGTGTCAGCGTCAATGCGCCGGTTTGAGCGGCAGCAGGGCACTGATGCGGAATCCTCCGCCAGGGCGCGGGCCCGCGTCGAGGGTGCCGCCCACCATGCCGACCCGCTCGCGCATGCCGATCAGGCCGTGGCCCTGGCCGTCGGCGCCGCCCTCCTCGTACATCTCGTGCGGAGCGCCCTTGCCGTCGTCCTCCACCAGCAGGCCCAGTCCGTCGTCGAAGTAGACCAGCCGCACGCTGGCCCCCGCGTCGGGGCCGCCGTGCTTGCGGGTGTTGGTGAGCGCCTCCTGCACGATCCGGTACGCCGTGAGCTCGACCCCGCTGGGCAGCGGGCGCGGGGTGCCCTCGACCTTGAAGTCGACGGGCAGCCCGGAGGTGCGGCACTGCTCCACGAGGTCGTCGATCTGCTCGACGTCCGGCTGCGGAACGTACTCGCCGACCTCCTTGTGCTCGCCGGTGCGCAGCACGCCCAGCAGGCGGCGCATCTCGGCGAGGGCCTGGCGGCCGGTGGAGGAGATCGTCTCCAGGGCCTTCCTGGCCTGGTCGGGGGCGGCGTCGAGGACGTAGGCGGCGCCATCGGCCTGGACCACCATCACCGACACGTTGTGCGCCACCACGTCGTGCAGCTCACGCGCGATCCGGGCGCGCTCCGCGGCGACCGCGACCTTCGCCTGCGCCTCGCGCTCCTTCTCCAGCCGGGCGGCGCGCTCCTCCAGCTGCGCGAAGTAGGCGCGTCGGGTGCGCATGGAGTCGCCGAGCACCCAGGCCAGCACGAACGGCACCGTCTGGAACAGCACGATCGCGACATGGCCGGGGAAACTCGCGTCCTGCTGCGGCCACCGGATCTCCGCCAGGGGAGCCGCGCACAGCCCGGCGTAGAGGCCGAACCGGGACGCCCAGCGAGCGCCGGTCGCGGCGTTCGTGCAGACGATCACCAGCATGGCGAAGTTGGCGACGGTCGTCTCCACGTCCAGGACCAGCTGGGCCAGGCCGGTGGCCGCCGCCAGCAGCAGCATCCGCTCGGGGAACCGGCGGCGCAGCGCCACGACGACCCCCATGACGACCGAAACGGCCACCATGGCGGCGGTCGAGCCGTGGTGGTCCCGCCCGTGGTCGAGCCTCCAGGCGCTCGCGCCGGAGAGCCCGAACAGGACGACGGCCCAGAAGGTGTCGACCCATGTCGGGTGCCTGCGGAGGAAGTCATAGAGGCGCTGCACGTAACCCAGAGTAGGGAAGCGTGATAGGTGCAGGGGTCAACCGGAGGACCGATCCCTGTTCCGCGCGCGTACTCCCCAAGGTGGAGAAGGTGATCACCTGTGCGCCTAGTCTGGCCGGGTGACGGATGAGGCGACGCGAGAGAAGGCCGAGGACGCCCGTGGCTGGCGTGCGGCCACCGAGGCGGCCCTGTACGGCCCCGACGGCTTCTACCGCCGCCCGGAGGGCCCGGCCGGACACTTCCGCACGTCGGTGCACGCGTCGGGGCTGTTCGCGGAGGCGGTGGCCGAGCTGCTGTGCCGGGTCGACGAGGCCCTGGGCCGGCCCGAGGCGCTCGACTTCGTCGACATGGGCGCCGGCCGCGGCGAACTGGTCACCGGCGTCCTCGCCGCCCTGCCGGCCGACGTGGCGGCACGCACGCGCGCGTACGCCGTCGAGATCGCCGACCGCCCGTCCCGCCTCCCTGACCGCGTCACCTGGCTGACCGAACTCCCGCGCACGGTCACCGGCCTGCTCTTCGCCAACGAGTGGCTGGACAACGTCCCGGTGGACGTCGCCGAGGTGGACGCGGCCGGGACGCCCCGCCTCGTCCTGGTCCGGCGGGACGGCACCGAGGTGCTCGGGGAACGGGTGTCGGGCGCCGACGCGGAGTGGCTCGAGCGGTGGTGGCCGCTGGGTACCGAGCCGGGGCAGCGCGCGGAGATCGGACTGCCCCGGGACCGGGCCTGGGCGTCCGCCGTGGCCAGCCTCCAGAGAGGGCTCGCGGTGGCCGTGGACTACGCACACACCGTGCGTACCCGCCCCCCGTTCGGGACGCTCACCGGCTTTCGCGAGGGACGTGGGACGGCGCCCGTGCCGGACGGGTCCTGCGACATCACGGCGCACGTCGCGCTGGACGCGTGCGCGGCGCTCGACACGGCGCTCAGGCTGCCCGACGCGCTGCTGTGCACCCAGCGCGACGCCCTGCGCGCCCTGGGTCTGATCACCGCACGCCCCCCGCTGACCCTCGCCTCCACCCACCCCAGCGCCTACGTGCGGGCCCTCTCGACCGCCGGCGAGGCCGCCGAACTCGTCGCCCCCGGCGGCCTCGGCGACTTCGGCTGGCTGGTCCAGCCGGTGGCCGTCGACAACCCGCTGGTGTGAGCCGCCACTCGGCGCTACTTGTCGATGTCCCCCACCACGAAGAACATCGACCCCAGGATCGCGACCATGTCCGCCACCAGGGTCCCCGGCAGCAGTTCGGTCAGCGCCTGGATGTTGTTGTACGACGCGGAGCGCAGCTTCAGCCGGTACGGGGTCTTCTCGCCCTTGCTGACGAGGTAGTAGCCGTTGATGCCGAGGGGGTTCTCGGTCCAGGCGTAGGTGTGCCCCTCGGGTGCCTTGAGGACCTTGGGGAGCCGCTGGTTGATCGGTCCCGGCGGCAGTTCGGCGACCCGGTCCAGGCAGGCGTCGGCCAGGTCCAGGGCGTTGTGCGTCTGCTCCAGGAGGCACTCGAAACGGGCCAGGCAGTCGCCCTCGGCGCGGGTCACCACCCTGAGGGTGTCCTGGAGCTCGCCGTAGGCCAGGAAGGGCTCGTCGCGGCGCAGGTCGAAGTCGACGCCCGAGGCACGCGCGATGGGCCCGCTCACGCCGTACGCGTGCACGGCCTCCGGCGTGAGGGCGCCGACGCCCCGGGTGCGGCCGCGGAAGATCTCGTTGCCGAGGACCAGGTCGTCGAAGACGTCCATCCGGGAGCGCACCGCGGAGACGGCCGCACGCGCGCGTGCGGTCCAGCCGGCCGGCAGGTCCTCCTTGAGGCCGCCGACGCGGTTGAACATGTAGTGCATCCGCCCGCCGGAGACCTCCTCCATGACGTTCTGGAGCACCTCGCGCTCGCGGAACGCGTAGAAGACCGGGGTGATCCCGCCCAGTTCCAGCGGATAGGAACCGAGGAACATCAGGTGGTTGAGCACCCGGTTCAGCTCGGCGAGCAGGGTGCGCGTCCACACCGCCCGGACCGGCACCTCCATGCCGAGCATGCGCTCGACGGCGAGCACCACGCCCAGCTCGTTCGAGAAGGCCGACAGCCAGTCGTGGCGGTTGGCGAGCATGATGATCTGCCGGTAGTCGCGCGCCTCGAAGAGCTTCTCGGCACCCCGGTGCATGTAGCCGATCACCGGCTCCGCGGAGACGATCCGCTCCCCGTCCAGCACCAGCCTCAGCCGCAGCACGCCGTGCGTGGAGGGGTGCTGGGGGCCGATGTTGAGCACCATGTCGGTGCTCTCCGTGGCGCCGCCGATCCCGACCGTGGTCTGGGTCGTAGGAGTCATGGAACCAGTCTCCCCTACGTACGCTGACCGTATGGAGACGGGGAGCCCGGCCGACGCCGGGACGACGGGTACCGAACCGGCCTGGACGGGGCTGCCGCCCGGCCTGCTGCGGATGCGCCGGCTGCTGCTGGTGGTGTGGCTGGGGTTGACCGCCCTGGCCGTGGCGTTGCTGCTCGGCCTGCTGGCGGGCCCGGTGTGGGCGGCGTTCGCGCTGCTGCCGCTGGCCGCGCTGGCCTGGGGCTGGGTGCTGCTGGGCCGCAACTGGCGGTCCTGGCGGTACGCCGAGCGGGCCGACGACCTGCTGATCAGCCGCGGGGTGCTGTGGCACGAGGAGACCGTGGTGCCGTACGGGCGGATGCAGCTGGTGGAGGTGACCTCGGGGCCCGTCGAGCGCCACTTCGGCCTGGCCAGCGTGCAGCTGCACACCGCGGCCGCGGCCACCGACGCGACCATCCCCGGCCTCGAACCGGCCGAGGCGGAGCGGTTGCGCGACCGGCTCACCGAGCTCGGCGAGGCCCGATCGGCGGGCCTGTGAGCACGCCCGGCGCCGAGGGCGCCATACCCCCCCAGGGGGCCGTCACCGAGCGGCGGCTGCACCCCGTGACGCCGTTCCGCCGGGCGTGGGCACCGGTCGCGGTGATCGCCGGCTGGGCGGTGCACGACCCGAACCAGGCGCAGGTCCAGCTGACGAAGCTGACCACGACCATGCTGCTCGGCGGCCTCGCCGTCCTGGTCGCGGCGGGTGGCCTCTACGGCTTCCTGACCTGGTGGTTCACCCACTTCGCGGTGACCGAGAGCGAACTGCGCATACGGACCGGCCTGTTGTTCCGGCGCACCGCGCACATCCGGCTGGAGCGGATCCAGGCCGTCGACGTCTCCCAGCCGCTCCTCGCGCGCGTGGCGGGCGTCGCCAAGCTGCGCATAGACGTCGTCGGCACCGACAAGAAGGACGAACTCGCCTTCCTGGGCCAGGCGGAGGCCCGGACGCTCCGTGCGGAGCTGCTCGCGCGCGCCGCCGGGTTCGCCCCCGAGACGGCGCACGAGGTCGGCGAGGCACCGGCGCAGGAGCTGATGCGCGTCCCCCCGAACAAGCTCGCGCTCTCCCTCGTGCTGACGGGCGCGACCTGGGGCTCCCTGGCCGCCGCCCTCGTCGTACCGCCCTTCCTCTGGATCGCCACGCACAGTGTGTGGACGGTCCTCGCCACCGCCCTGCCGCTGCTCGGCGCGGCGGCCACGGCCAGCGTGGGACGGTTCGTCTCGGAGTACGACTGGACGCTCGCCGAGTCCCCGGACGGGCTGCGCATCGACCACGGGCTGCTGGACCGGACGCACGAGACGGTGCCGCCGGGGCGGGTGCAGACCGTGCGGATCGTGGAGCCGCTGCTGTGGCGGCCGTTGCGCTGGGTCCGGGTGGAACTGGACGTGGCCGGTTCGGAGAACTCCGTGCTGGTGCCGGTCGCCCCGCGCGCGGTCGCCGAGTCGGTCGTCGCGCGCGTGCTCCCCGGGGTGACCGTGCCCGGTGAACTGCTGCGGCCGCCGGGGCGGGCCCGGTGGTGCGTCCCGCTGTGGTGGCGCGGCCACGGCCTGGCCGTCACGGACGCGGTGTTCGCCGCGCGGCACGGACTGCTGCGCCGGAAGCTGTCGCTCGTCCCGCACGCCAAGGTCCAGAGCGTACGGCTGACGCAGGGGCCCTGGGGGCGGCTGTGGCGGCTCGCGGACGTCCATGTGGACACGGGAGCCAACAAGACGGTCACGGCCCGCCTGCGGGACGCCGCGGAGGCCGGTGCGCTGCTGCGGGAGCAGGCCGAGCGGTCGCGGACCGGGCGCCGCACCGCCCGGCCGGACCGCTGGATGGCCTGACGGCCGACCGGACCCCGGTGGGAGCGGTGGGAGCGGTGGGAGCGGTGGGAGCGGTGGGAATACGGAACCCCCCGGACGACGTGAGCCGGAACCCCATGCGGGTCCCGGCTCAGGATCGCCGCGCCTTTGGGAGGCGGCGCCGCTTCAGGAGGCGGCGCTGCGCAGGCCGCCGAGGTTGATCTGCTCTGTCTCGTCGTGCGCGGTCAGGTCGATGACCTGGCCGACGCCCCGGGCGCCCGGGTCCGCGGTCTTGAACTCGGCCTCGGACTCGGCCTTGTGGAGCGCGAGCGCCTCCTGGCCGACGACGTCCGCGAGGTCCTCGTTGTGCATGGTGTCGAGGCCGCCCGCCGACGCTCCCTTCTGGGTGCCGAAGAAGTCGAAACCGCCGGTGACCAGCGGGCGCGGGATGGGCGCGGCCGGCAGCACGGCCACCGCGGTCGGCACCGTGAAGTGCCCCGAGGGCGGTACGGAGTTGGCGGACGGCGCGGGGGTGTCGGCGGCGTCCTCCTCGGCCTCGGCGTCCGCCGGGGCGATGTCCTCCGGGCCCTGTGGCCCGGCCGTGGTGGCGGCGACCGCGCGCGCGTGCCCGTCGGCCGCCCCGGGCTTCCCCTGTTCCTCGTCCTCCGGCGCGGCCTCGGCCTCCGGTGCCCCGGCTGCGGCGGCCGTCTCCGTCCCGGCCCCGGCGCCCGCGCCGACCTCGGCCGCCGGGGCGTCACCCTGGTCGAACCGGGCCAGTGCCACCTTGGCCCGCAGGAACAGCGTGGAACCCTCCGGCGAGAACACCCCGGGAATGGGCTCCGTGACCGCCGCCCCGGCCTTCGGCTCCTCGCCGGCCGGCTCCGCCGCCGGTGCCGGCCGGCCGGCGGCCTTCGCGGGCTCGTCCCCGCTCCGGGCGGCGGGCAGCGCGTTCGACGGTTCGGCGGCCTCGATCTCCAGCAGCCGGCGGCCCTCCAGGGCGCTGGCGCGTTCGGTCTCGGCCGTGGCGTAGCGGCGCAGCAGGGCCGCGTGCTCGTTGCGCAGACCCGCCAGCTCCGCGCGCTTGGCGCGCAGCCGCTGCTCCAGCTTGGTACGCAGCTCCCGCGACTCCTCGAGGTCGGTCTCCAGCTCGGCGATCCGCTCCTCGTGGCGCCACTCGTCGCTCGCACGCGCGCGTGCGAGGTCGGCCACCTGCTTGCCCGCCTCGCTGTCCCAGCGCCGCATCACGGCGGCGCCGACGGCAGCGGTGGCCGCGGCTATCGCGGCCAGGGTGCGCAGCACCGTCGGCTGGGAGGACAGCCAGGGGCCGAGAGCGCAGACGAGGGAGACACCGGCGATCGCCGAAGGAGGCAACAGCCTGTGCAAGGGCGGGGAATGACGGTGACGTCCACGTGGCATGGCCAGAAACTTACCGCGCGTAGGCGAATCATGGTGCCCCGGGTCACAAAAACACAGCGCCGGCGAAGTCTTCGCAGGACGCGGCGGAAGCCCGGGTTCAGCCTTCGCCCAATCGCCCGCTCATCCACTCCAGCGTCGCCGGGATCTCACGGCGCCAGGTATTGAAGTTGTGACCTCCGCTGTCGAGGATGATCGACGAGATCCGGGTGCGGTTGGTCGCCTGCACGCGCGCGATGAATTTCAGCGTGTCCTTGTAGTCGGTTTCTCCGATCTTGCTGCTGGTGACCAGCAGGGAGGTGTCCGGAGCCGGTTCGTGGGCGAGGAACCACCACAGGTTCGCGCGGTTCTTCAGCTTCTGGTCGCCCTGGAAGAGGTCACCGGTCGTGGGGTCGATGGGCGCCTTGTACGACGGGGAGAGCCCGGCGCCGGCCGCGTACGTCCCGGGGTGGTGCATCGCGAGCTTGAGCGCGCAGTAGCCGCCCGTCGAGTCGCCGAGGATCCCCCAGCCGCCCTGCTTCCCGACGCGGTAGTGCGCGCGTACGGCGTCGGGCAGGTCCTTGGCGAAGAAGGTCTCGGTCTGCGGACCGTGCGGGACGTCGACGCACTCGGTGTCCCGGGGCGGGGCGACCGTGGGCCGCAGCATCACCAGGATCGTCGGCCGCATCCGGCCGGCCCGCACCAGGTGCTGCTCCGTGCGCGGGTAGTGCAGCTTGTCGACCAGCGCGCTCGCGGTGCCGGGATAGCCGCTGAGGACGACGGCCACGGGGAAGGTGCGCGTGCGGTACTGCGGCTGGAAGTACTCCGGCGGCAGGTACACGTACGCGGGCGTGGCGATGTGCGTCGTACGGCCGACTATGTCGACCTGCTGGACCTGACCGGCCGTGCGGGGCAGCGAACCGCCCAGGCCGTGCACCTGGGACGTGCCCACCAGACGGACCGGACTGCCCGCCTGGCCGCTCGCCGTGTGGTCGACGACGACGCCCTGGTCGGTCTCCGTGCCCAGCAGGTCCGCCCAGCTGGCATAGAAACCGAAAGCCTGGTTGACGGCAATCCCCACGCACGCGAAGAGCGCCAGCTGGGTGGCCAGCAAAAGACCGACCCGACCGCTGACGGCGCGCCAGTTCTGCCGGGCGAGCCGAGGCCACAGCCACACCGTACCGACGAACAGCAGTACGGCGCACAAGATCGTCAATGCCAGCATCTTATTGCTCGTGAGACCCATGAGGTGCTTCCTGCCTGCGCTTTCCCCCGTGCCGCCCGCTGCTTTCAGCAAGGCTTGCCCCGGGCTTTCCCTGGCCTTTGAACCGGTTTTCCGGTGGAGAGTGAACCTCTCCGCCCGAGACACCGTCCTAGAGGGCGCAATGTCGCCGGATGCCCCGATCGGCACCGGGTTCAAGGTCTCTCGCAGAACTACGGGATGCGATGTCTGTCAGGATAGATGGGGAATTGTCGGGCGAGGTTCCGAGCCGCTCGGGCCGGGCGCGGCGCATAGTCCGCGGTCCCCGCCCGGAGGCCGTCCCCGCCCTGGTCGGCAGGGCGTGTGCCGTCGTGGGCGTCCTGGACATCGCGGCGGGTGTGTTCCCGCGCTTCCGGCACAGCCGTATGCACGCCATCGCGGAGGTGCTCCCCGGCTCGCTCGGACCGTTCGCCGCCGCGCTCTCGCTCAGTGTCGGCGTGCTGTTGCTGCTGCTCGCGCACGGCCTCAAGCGGCGCAAACGCCGGGCCTGGCGGGCCGCGGTCGCCCTGCTGCCGGCCGGCGCCGTGTCGCAGTTCGTCTACCGGCACTCCGTCATCGGCGTGCTCATCTCGCTGGCGCTCTTCGTGCCGCTCGTGATCCACCGCGACGAGTTCAGGGCGCTGCCCGACCCGCGCAGCCGGTGGCGGGCGCTCGCCAACTTCGTCCTGATGAGCGCCGGCTCGCTCGCGCTCGGCCTGGTCGTCGTCAGCGCCCACCCCAAGCGCACGATCGGCGACCCGAGCCTGGCCGACCGCCTCACGCACGTCCTGTACGGCCTGTTCGGCTTCGAGGGCCCCGTCGACTACGAGGGCTCCACCTCCTGGACGGTCGCCTTCTCGCTCGGCGCGCTCGGCCTGATCACCGCGGTCACCACCATCTATCTGGCCTTCCGTCCCGAACACCCGGCCGCACACCTCACCGAGGAGGACGAGACCCAGCTGCGCGCCCTCCTCGAGAAGCACGGCGCCCGCGACTCCCTCGGCCACTTCGCGCTCCGCCGCGACAAGGCGGTCGTCTTCTCGCCCAGCGGCAAGGCGGCGGTCACCTACCGCGTCGTCTCCGGCGTGATGCTCGCCAGCGGCGACCCCATCGGCGACGTCGAGGCCTGGCCCGGCGCCATCGAACGCTTCATGGACGAGGCCAAGGCCCACTCCTGGACCCCCGCCGTCATGGGCTGCTCGGAGACGGGCGGCGAGGTGTGGACCCGCGAGACCGGCCTGGACGCCCTCGAACTGGGCGACGAGGCGGTGGTCGACGTGGCGGATTTCTCACTCGCCGGACGCGCGATGCGCAACGTGCGCCAGATGGTCAAGCGCATCGAGCGAGCCGGCTACGAAACCCGGGTACGGCGTATCCGTGACCTCGGCGACGCCGAACTGGAGCGCATCCGCCGGGCCGCGGAGGACTGGCGCGGCACCGACACCGAACGCGGCTTCTCGATGGCCCTCGGCCGCATCGGCGACCCCTCCGACGGCGACTGCCTGATCGCCACCGCCCACAAGACCGACGAGGAGCCCGGCCCCTACGGCGACCTCAAGGCGATCCTGCACTTCGTCCCCTGGGGCACCGACGGCGTCTCCCTCGACCTGATGCGCCGCGACCGCTCGGCCGACCCCGGCATGAACGAACTGCTCATCGTGGCCGCCCTCCAGGCGGCCCCGAAGCTCGGCGTCACCCGGATCTCGCTCAACTTCGCGATGTTCCGCTCGGCGCTCGCCCGCGGCGAGAAGATCGGCGCGGGACCGGTGCTGCGCGCCTGGCGGGGACTGCTGGTCTTCCTCTCCCGCTGGTTCCAGATCGAGTCGCTGTACAAGTTCAACGCCAAGTTCCAGCCGCGCTGGGAGCCGCGCTTCGTGGTCTACCGGGCCCCCGGCGACCTCCCGCGCATCGGCTTCGCCGCCATGCAGGCCGAGGGCTTCGTCAACCTCGCCCTCCCGCTCCCGCGTTTCCTGCGCCGCACCGCCGCCCCGGCCCGCCCGTGCACGCACCACGCCGCCGAACGCGACGTCCGCGCGGCCTGACCCCGTGACCGGCCCGACCCCGTGACCGGCCTGACCCCGTGACCGGCCTGACCCCGTGACCGGCCCGACCCCGTGACCGGCCCGACCCCGTGACCGGCCTGACCCCGTGACCGGCGCGGGCGGAGCCCCTTCCCCTCCAGCCCGGAGGGGCTCCGCCCGGGCCACCCGGGCTGCCGGGCCCGGCCTGGGCCTACGCTGAACGTATGAACAACCACAGCGGACGTGGCCAGGTGACAGGGCTTCCGGCATGGGACCGCTGCGCGGTCATGGGTGTCGTGAACGTGACCCCCGACTCCTTCTCCGACGGCGGCCGCTGGTTCGACACGACGTCCGCCGTCAAGCACGGCCTCGCCCTCGTGGACGAGGGCGCCGACCTGGTCGACGTCGGCGGCGAGTCCACCCGCCCCGGTGCCACCCGGGTCGACGAGGACGAGGAACTGCGCCGGGTCGTCCCCGTCGTCCGCGGCCTCGCCTCCGAAGGCGTCGTCGTGTCCGTCGACACCATGCGCGCCTCCGTCGCCCGCGCGGCCCTGGCGGCCGGCGCCGCCCTCGTCAACGACGTCAGCGGCGGCCTCGCCGACCCCGGCATGATCCCCGTCGTCGCCGAGTCCGGCGCCCCCTTCGTCGTCATGCACTGGCGCGGCTTCCTGGCGGGCGGCAACGTCAGGGGGGTGTACGACGACGTCGTCGCCGAGGTCCTCGACGAACTGCACGCGCGCGTGGACGCCGTGCTCGCCGGCGGCATCTCCCCGGACCGGATCGTCGTCGACCCGGGCCTGGGCTTCTCCAAGGACTCCGAGCACGACCTGGTCCTGCTCGCCCACCTCGACCGGCTGCACGCCCTGGGCCGCCCCCTGCTCGTCGCCGCCTCCCGCAAGCGGTTCCTCGGCCGGGTCCTCGCCGGACCCGAGGGGGCGCCCCCGCCGGCGAGGGAGCGCGACGCGGCCACGGCCGCCGTCTCCGCGCTCGCGGCGCAGGCCGGCGCGTGGGCGGTGCGCGTGCACGAGGTCCGCGCCACGGCCGACGCGGTACGCGTCACACGCGCCATAGAGGGAGCGCGCGCGGCAACCCCTGCGCCCGGCGTGCAGAACCCCTCCCACCGCGCAGAGGGAGCCCGGTGAGCGCCCCCCACACCGACGTCGAGCACGTCGAGGCCGCCAACACCGCCTTCTACGAGGCACTGGAACGCGGTGACTTCGAGGCCGTCTCCGGCCTCTGGCTCACCCCCGCCGACCTGGGCGTCGACGAGGAGTACCACGACCCCGCCGACACCGGCGTGATCTCCTGCGTGCACCCCGGCTGGCCGGTGCTGACCGGCCGCGGGGAGGTCCTGCGGTCGTACGCGCTGATCATGGCGAACACCGACTACATCCAGTTCTTCCTCACCGACGTGCACGTCTCCGTCACCGGCGACACCGCCCTGGTCACCTGCACCGAGAACATCCTCAGCGGCGGCCCGGCGCCCGAGGGCAGCCACGAACTCGGACCCCTGGTCGGTCAGCTGGTGGTCGCCACGAACGTGTTCCGGCGCACCGACGACGGCTGGAAGCTCTGGTCCCATCACGCCTCCCCGGTGCTCTCCGAGACCGACGAGGACGAGGAGGAGGACACGCCCTCCTGACCCGGCGCGCCCGGCGACGCGCCCGTCGAACGACCCCTGCGGCCCATCCCCGCCGAAGAAGTGGCTGGAATCACGAACTCGCCGGTAGCCACGGCGACCGGCCCGTGAGCGGCCGGGTTCGCCAGGGACAACACCCGGTGAACCCTGCCCCACCCGGCGCACGCCGCCCGCTCCGTACCCCGGTGCTGTCGGTGCCCGCAGGTAGATTCGTGTGTGGCCGGTCCATCGCCCGCACGCGATGCGACCTCGCCGTCACCGACGATTGCAGGAGTGATTCGCGTGGATCGTGTCGCGCTGCGCGGCCTGAGGGCCCGTGGGCACCACGGTGTCTTCCCCAAGGAGCGCGAGGAGGGCCAGACCTTCCTCGTGGACCTCGTCCTGGGGCTCGACACCCGGCCCGCGGCGGCCGACGACGACCTGGCGAAGACCGTGCACTACGGCATCGTGGCCGAGGAGGTCGTCGCCGTGGTCGAGGGGGAGCCGGTGAACCTGATCGAGACGCTCGCCGAGCGGATCGCCCAGGCCTGCCTGAAACACGAGGGGGTAAGAGAGGTCGAGGTCTGCGTCCACAAGCCCGACGCGCCCATCACCGTCCCCTTCGACGACGTCACCGTCACCATCACCCGGAGCCGAGTATGACCGCATCCTCCCTGCGCGGGCCCAGCGACCCGACCGTACAGCCGGTGCCCGCCTCCGTCGTCGAGCAGGTCGACGCCGCCGACACCACCCTGTCCAACCCCAAACGCGCCGTGGTCGCCCTCGGCTCCAACCTCGGCAACCGCCTGGAGACCCTCCAGGGCGCCGTCGACGCGCTGGAGGACACCCCGGGCGTCCGCATCAAGGCGGTGTCCCCGGTGTACGAGACGGAGCCGTGGGGCGTCGCGCCCGGCAGCCAGCCGTCGTACTACAACGCGGTCATCATGCTGAAGACCACCCTCCCGCCGTCCTCCCTGCTGGAGCGGGCACACGCGATCGAGGAGGCGTTCAACCGGGTGCGGGACGAGCACTGGGGCCCGCGCACCCTCGACGTCGACATCGTCGCGTACGCCGACGTCGTCTCCGACGACCCGCAGCTCACCCTCCCCCACCCCCGCGCCCACGAACGCGCCTTCGTGCTCGCCCCCTGGTTCGACGTGGACCCCGAGGCCCAGCTGCCCGGCCGCGGCTCGGTCGCCGAACTCCTGACGGCCCTCACGCGGCACGGCGTGGCAGCGCGCGGGGACCTGGAACTCCGACTGCCCGAGTAGTCGTTAAGGTCGAGACGACCACATCGCTGCGGGGGAGCTGAAGGAAAACAGTGAAAGAGCTGCGGATCAGGGTGCTGGCCGGCGTCTTCGTCGTGGCGGCGGTGCTGTCCTGGGCGGGCGCCCGCCTGTGGAACTCGGTGGGGACCCTGCCCAGCGTGCCGGTGGCCGCCCCGATCGTGCTGGCGCTGATCGCGGTGGTCCTGCTCTCCACGGCGCTCTCGCTGCGTGCCCGGCTCAGGGCCCAGCGCGAGCGCCGCCCGGGCGCCAAGGGCGTCGACCCCCTGATGGCCGCCCGCGCGGTCGTCTTCGGCCAGGCCAGCGCCCTGGTCGCGGCCCTGGTCGCCGGCATGTACGGCGGCACGGGCCTCTTCCTCCTGGAACTCCTGGACATCCCCACCCGCCGCGACCAGGCCCTCTACGCCGCCTTCTCGGTCGTCGCGGGCGTCGCCGTCATAGCGTCGGCCCTCTTCCTGGAACGCGTGTGCAGACTCCCGGAGGACGACGACAACAACCACGGCGGAGCCGAGCCGGTGGCCTGACCCCGCCCGCGGTCAGCGGGCCATGATGAGGCTCATCGCCTCGTTGCGCGTGGCCGCGTCCCGGAGCTGGCCGCGCACCGCCGACGTTATGGTCTTCGCGCCGGGCTTGCGGATCCCCCGCATCGACATGCACATGTGCTCGCACTCGATGACCACGATCACGCCCCGCGGCTCGAGGATCGTCATGAGGGAGTCGGCGATCTGCGTGGTGAGGCGTTCCTGCACCTGAGGACGGCGCGCGTAGACGTCGACCAGCCGGGCCAGCTTGGACAGCCCCGTGATCTTCCCGCTCTCCGCCGGGATGTACCCCACATGGGCGACGCCCCGGAACGGCACCAGATGATGCTCACATGTGCTGTAGACCTCGATGTCCTTCACCAGCACCATTTCGTCGTGGCCGATGTCGAACGTGGTGGTCAGGACGTCCTCGGGCTTCTGCCACAGCCCCGCGAAGATCTCCCGGTACGCCCGCGCCACCCGTGCCGGAGTCTCCTTCAGGCCCTCTCGGTCCGGGTCCTCGCCGACCGCGATCAGGAGTTCGCGAACGGCGTTCTCGGCGCGTTTCTCGTCGAACTCGCCGATGGTTCCCTCGCCGTCCAGCGTCACGGGGTCGGTCATCTGGTGCCTCGTTCCTCAGCCGTACACGTGTGGATCACGCGCCTCATGTGCAGGCATTACCGAAATGCCGCGCCCCCCAGGCTAGATCCTGGGGGGCGCGGCATCCATTCCGGGCCGGTCGGTCCGGTGGGGTCAGCTCTCGGGACGGTCCTCCGGCGCCTGCTCGGTCGCCGGGGCGGACTCGGCCGCCGTGGACTTCACCGTGCTGATCGCCGGCGTCGAGCCGTTCGCCCCGTTGGTCAGTGCGAGCTCCTTGGGGGAGAGCACCGGCGGGCGGGTGGACGGCGTACGGCGGGAGGAACCGGTCCAGGCGGGCCGGGCCGGGCGCTTGACGATGGCGGAGAAGATCTCGGCGATCTCCTCCTTGCCCAGGGTCTCCTTCTCCAGGAGCTGGAGAACGAGGTTGTCGAGGACGTCGCGGTTCTCGACCAGGATCTCCCAGGCCTCGTTGTGCGCGTTCTCGATGAGCTTCTTCACTTCCTCGTCCACCAGGGCGGCGACCTCTTCCGAGTAGTCGCGCTGGTGGGACATCTCACGGCCGAGGAAGGGCTCGGTGTTGTCGCCACCGAACTTGATCGCGCCGAGACGCTCGGTCATGCCGTACTGCGTGACCATCGCGCGAGCGGTGGACGTGGCCTTCTCGATGTCGTTCGCGGCGCCCGTGGTCGGGTCGTGGAAGACCAGTTCCTCGGCCGCGCGGCCGCCCAGCATGTAGGCGAGCTGGTCGAGCATCTCGTTGCGCGTGGTCGAGTACTTGTCCTCGTCCGGGAGGACCATCGTGTAGCCGAGGGCGCGCCCGCGGGACAGGATGGTGATCTTGTGGACCGGGTCGGAGTTGGGGGAGGCCGCCGCGACCAGGGCGTGTCCGCCCTCGTGGTACGCGGTGATCTTCTTCTCCTTGTCCGACATGATCCGGGTCCGCTTCTGCGGGCCCGCGACCACGCGGTCGATCGCCTCGTCGAGCATCTGGTTGTCGATGAGCTTGCGGTCGCTGCGGGCCGTGAGCAGGGCCGCCTCGTTCAGCACGTTCGACAGGTCCGCGCCGGTGAAGCCCGGCGTGCGGCGGGCGACCGCCGCGAGGTCGACGTCGGGCGCGACCGGCTTGCCCTTCTGGTGGACCTTGAGGATCTCCAGACGGCCCTGCAGGTCCGGCGGGTCGACCGCGATCTGGCGGTCGAAGCGGCCGGGGCGCAGCAGCGCCGGGTCGAGGATGTCGGGCCGGTTCGTCGCGGCGATGAGGATCACACCGCCCTTGACGTCGAAGCCGTCCATCTCGACGAGCAGCTGGTTCAGGGTCTGCTCGCGCTCGTCGTGACCACCGCCGAGGCCGGCGCCGCGGTGGCGGCCGACCGCGTCGATCTCGTCGACGAAGACGATCGCCGGGGCGTTCGCCTTGGCCTGCTCGAAGAGGTCACGCACCCGGGAGGCACCGACACCGACGAACATCTCGACGAAGTCGGAACCGGAGATCGAGTAGAAGGGCACTCCGGCCTCGCCGGCGACGGCGCGCGCGAGCAGCGTCTTGCCGGTGCCGGGGCGGCCGTAGAGGAGTACGCCCTTGGGAATCTTGGCGCCGACGGCCTGGAACTTGGCCGGCTCCTGGAGGAACTCCTTGATCTCGTGGAGTTCCTCGACGGCCTCGTCGCAGCCCGCGACGTCCGAGAAGGTCGTCTTCGGGGTGTCCTTGGTGATGAGCTTCGCCTTGGACTTGCCGAAGTTCATGACCCTGGAGCCGCCGCCCTGCATCTGGTTCATCAGGAACAGGAAGACGACCACGATGAGGACGAAGGGGAGCAGGGAGAGCAGGACGCCGACGAAGGCGTTCTGCTTGGTCGGCGAGACGGTGTAACCGTCGGGGATCTGCTTGTCCTGGTATTTGGTCTGCAGCGTATTGGCGATGGTCACGCCCTGGTCGCCGATGTAGCTCGCCTGGATCTTCGAGCTGCCGTCGACCTTCTCGCCGTTCTTGAGCGTGACCTTGACGGTCTGCTCGTCACCGGTGGTCAGCTTCGCCGATGCCACCCTGTTGTCGTTGATCGCCGCCACGACCTGGCCGGTGTCCACCGTCTTGTAGCCGCCGGACGAGCCGACGACCTGCATCAACACGACCACGGCAAGGACGGCCAGCACGATCCACATGACCGGCCCACGGAAGTATCGCTTCACGTCCATCCATACGGAGCGGTGCCGCCCCGTCCCTCCTGCCATAGTGAGTTTGATAAGACAGTTCTTCTGACGGTACCCCAGCATTGTGGCCCGAAGCCGCACGAAGCTGCTTCCGACGGCTGGTGAACCCGTCTCTGCATGCTCCAACGGCGCGAAACCCGCTGGGGTTCCCGATCGTCTTACGCAAGTGGACCCTCCGGCGTATCAGCCGGGGTTCAGCCGCCGTAGACGTGGGGCGCGAGCGTACCGACGAACGGGAGGTTGCGGTACTTCTCGGCGTAGTCGAGGCCGTAGCCGACGACGAACTCGTTGGGGATGTCGAAGCCGACCCACTCGACGTCGATGGCGACCTTGGCCGCGTCGGGCTTGCGCAGCAGGGTGCAGATCTTCAGGGTCTCGGGCTCGCGGGAGCCGAGGTTGTTGATCAGCCAGGAGAGGGTCAGTCCGGAGTCGATGATGTCCTCGACGATCAGGACGTGCTTGCCCTTGATGTCGGTGTCGAGGTCCTTGAGGATCCGCACCACGCCGGAGGACTGGGTGCCCGCGCCGTAGGAGGACACGGCCATCCAGTCCATGGTGACGGGGGTGGACAGCGCCCGGGCGAGGTCCGCCATGACCATCACGGCGCCCTTGAGGACGCCGACGATGAGCAGGTCCTTGCCCGCGTACTCCGCGTCGATCTTCGCGGCCAGCTCGGCCAGCTTCGCGTCGATCTCTTCTTTGGTGATGAGCACCTGCTGGAGGTCGGCACCCATGTCTTTCGCGTCCACCCGCATCACTTTCGGTCGGTCGTCCCACCGGCCTACCCACCCCGCCGGAGGAGCTCTCCGGGAGGTCGGGATTCAGCCTTGCCGAATCACCAGTCTGCCACCCTGCCGCTGGGCGACGACCTTGCCGGGGAGATTGATGGCCCCCTGGCCGCGCCAGCCGGTGATGAGACGGTCGACTTCCTCGATGTGCCGGGCGAACAGGGAACCGGCCGGGGCGCCCGCCTCGATGGCCGCGCGCCGCAGGATCCGGCGGCGTACGGCGGGGGGCAGCGCGTAGAGCTTCGCGCACTCCAGCAGGCCCGTGGCGTCCCGTACGGAGGCCTCGGCCTGGCTGGCCCAGGTGTCGAGGGCGTCGGCGTCGTCACGGGAGAGCTGGGCGGTGCGTGCGAGGGCCTCGACGACGCCCTTGCCGAGCGCCTTCTCCAGCGCGGGAAGCCCCTCGTGGCGGAGCCGGGAGCGGGTGTACGCCGGGTCCGCGTTGTGAGGATCGTCCCAGACGGGCAGGGCCTGGACCATGCAGGCCTTGCGGGCGGTCTGCCGGTCCAGCTGGAGGAAGGGGCGCCGGTAACGGCCGCCGGCCCCCGAGACCGCGGCCATTCCGGACAGGGAGCGGATGCCGGAGCCGCGGGCGAGGCCCAGCAGGACGGTCTCGGCCTGGTCGTCCCTGGTGTGGCCGAGCAGGATCGCGGTGCCGCCGTGCCGTTCCAGGGCGGCGTCCAGGGCCGCGTAGCGGGCGTCGCGGGCGGCAGCCTCGGGCCCGCCGTCGCGGCCGACGGTGACGGTGATGGACTCGGCCGGGTCGAGGCCGAGCTCGCGCAGCCTCAGGACGACTTCCTCGGCCCGCAGGTCGGAGCCGGGCTGCAGCCCGTGGTCGACGGTGATGCCGCCCGCGCGGACGCCGAGCTTGGGGGCCTCGAAGGCGAGGGCGGAGGCGAGCGCCATGGAGTCGGCGCCGCCGGAGCATGCCACGAGGACGAGCGGGGAGGGGGGCCGCTCGTTCGGTGTCTGCTCCGGGATGTCCCCGTGGGGGCGGGCGAGGCGCGCGGTGATGCGCCCGCCGGTGCTCTCGCCGGCGGTACGGCTGAGGCGGCTCTGGTCGGTGAGGATGTCGTGGAGGACGCGGCGGACCGCCAGGCGTATCGCCGCGACCGCAGGATGGGGACCCATGTCCGGTTCCCTTCATGAAGTTTTCGGGGGGTGAGCCCGAGATCGGTCACTCAGAGTGTGTAGATGGTGACAGAAACAGGCCGTTCCCCGAGCATCGCACGCCTACCCATCGCTCACGGTCCCTCGGACGGGTGATTGAAGGGGCGTTCGCCTGCCGGATCCGGCTCACCGGACGCCCCCCGGTTCACGAGTCGGCCTTGCGGTGCACCCGCGCGACCCAGTCCGCCGGTTTGGCGATCTCCGACTTGGTCGGCAGGGTGTTCGGGGAGGTCCACACCCGGTTGAGGCCGTCCATGCCGACCTGGTCGACGACGGCCCGCACGAAGCGCTCGCCGTCCCGGTACTGGCGGAGCTTGGCGTCCAGGCCGAGCAGCTTTCGCAGGGTCATGTCGAGCCGGGAGGCTCCCTTGGCGCGCCGCTGCTGGAACTTCTCGCGGATCTCCGCGACGGTCGGCACGACGGCCGGTCCGACGCCGTCCATGACGAAGTCGGCGTGGCCTTCGAGCAGGGACATGACGGCGGTGAGCCGGCCGAGGATCTCGCGCTGGGCCGGGGTCTGCACCAGTTCGACGAACGACCGTCCGCCGTCGTCCTCCTCGGCCTCGGGGCGGCCGCCGGCCAGCGACTGGGCGGCGTCCCGGACGCGTTCGAGGACGGTCATCGGGTCGACGTCGGTCTCCGACAGGAACGCCTGGATCTCGCCCTCCAGATGGGCGCGCAGCCAGGGCACGGCCGTGAACTGGGTGCGGTGGGTCTCCTCGTGCAGGCACACCCACAGGCGGAAGTCGTGGGGCTGTACGTCGAGTTCGCGCTCCACGTGGACGATGTTCGGGGCGACGAGCAGAAGCCGGCCGCCGCCGTTCTCGTCCGCCGGGAGGTCGCGGGACGCGGGGGCGAAGGTCTCGTACTGGCCGAGGACCCGGGAGGACAGGAACGACAGCAGCATGCCGAGTTCCACGCCGGTGACCTTGCCGCCGACGGCGCCGAGGACCGCGCCGCCCGGGGTCCCGGAGCGGCGCTCCTGCATCTTGTCGAGCAGTGGTTTGAGCAGTTCGCGGAAGCCGGCGACGTTCGCCTTGACCCAGCCGGGCCGGTCCACCACCAGGACGGGGGTGTCGTGGACGTCGTCGGTCCCCATACGAGTGAAGCCCCGGACGTGTTCCTCCGAGGCTTTCGCGTGTCGTCGCAGCTCCGCGACGATGGCCCGGGCCTCGTCACGGCTCACCTCGGGTCCCGGCCGCACGAGCCGGGTCGCGGTCGCCACCGCGAGATTCCAGTCGACCATCCCAGAAGAAGCAGCGCCACCGATGCTCGTCATGCGTCAACCGTACGTTAGCGCTCCCCCTTGGGGCAGGCCGTGAGCCGCCGGGGCCGGGGCCGGCCCCGCCACGGCCCTACAGCCCGGCCAGTGCGGTGGCCGTCCGGTCCAGTGCCTCCTGGGCCGCCTGCGGGTTCGTCGTGCCCGAGGTCAGGAAGGCGAAGGCCAGCAGCCGGCCGTCCCGGTCGACGAGGGTGCCCGCCAGGGTGTTGACGCCGGTGAGGGTGCCGGTCTTGGCGCGTACGACGCCTGCCGCGCCGTCCGAGTAGCGGCTGGTCAGGGTGCCCGTGAAGTGGGCCACGGGCAGGCCGGTGAGGACCGCGCGCAGGCCCGGCTGGTCCGCGTCGGCGGCCTTCGCGAGCAGTGCGGTGAGGAGGTCCGCGGTCAGCCGGTCGTCCCGGTTCAGGCCGCTGCCGTCGTGGAAGGAGGCGCCGGTCATCGGCAGGCCCAGCCTGGTCAGCCGGGCG
The DNA here is from genome assembly GCF_040703965.1 of Streptomyces sp. NPDC006655. Taxonomy (NCBI): domain Bacteria; kingdom Bacillati; phylum Actinomycetota; class Actinomycetes; order Kitasatosporales; family Streptomycetaceae; genus Streptomyces; species Streptomyces sp. NPDC006655. The sequence continues at coordinate 20,791 of NZ_JBEYJU010000095.1, forward strand.
TCGATGGCGGCCGCTCCGCCGTCGAAGCCGGCCGGTCTGCCGCCGGCCAGTGCGGTCTGGCGGGCCAGGGCCTCGGCGATGTCGTTGTCGCTGTAGGTGAGCATGCGCTCGACGACCGAGGACAGTGGCGGCGAGGCGACGGTGGCGAGGGTGCCGGCCCGGCGGCTCGCCTTGGCCGTGCCGGGGTCCGAGGTCTTGATGCCGGCGTCCGCCAGGAATCCCGCGAACTTCTGTGCCGCGTCGGCCGCCGGGTCGGCCGCCCGGGGCGCGGGGCCTTTGGTGGAGCCGTCGGTGCGGGCCTCGTCGGCCATGAGCGGGCTCACGCGCGCGAGGTTCTCGTTGACCCCGATGGGGTGCAGGTCGGGGCCGGTGTAGAGCGAGGTGTCGTAGGAGAGCGTGATCTGTTCGATGCCCCGCGCGGTCAGGGATTTCGCCGTCTCGGTGGCGAGGGTGCGCAGACTGGCCCAGCCGCCGGCGTCCGGGCGGGCGGTGAGGGTCGGGTCGCCACCGCCGATCAGGACGACCTGCCTGGTGCCGGGTTCGAGGACCGCGCGGGTGGTGAAGCGGTGGTCGGGGCCGAGGGCGGAGAGGGCGGCGACCGCCGTGGCGATCTTGGTGGTGGAGGCGGGGGCGAGGCCCGTGTCGGCGCCTTCGGCGTAGAGGCGTTTCGCGGTGGCCACGTCGAGGACGACGGCGGTGCGGGTGCTGCCGAGCTCCGGGACGTCCAGGAGGGGCCCCAGGACGTCCTTGAGGGCCGCCGGGGAGATCCCGGCGGGGTTCTGGGTGGAGTCCGCGGTGGGCGCCGACTTCACGGTGTCGGTGCCGCCGCCCAGCCCCGTCAGGACGGGACCTGCGCTCGGGGCCGCGCCGGGGTCCGAGCCGGCGGTGCCGGAGCCGGTGCCGTGATCTGCGCCACCCGGCCGCTGGAGGGCGGCCGCCCGGTCCCGCTCGGCCGTACGCTGACCGTTGGCGTCCCAGGGGCCCGCCGCGGTCGCCACACCGGCGGCCAGCGCGAGCCCGGCCGTGGTGGCGCCCGCGGTGTACTGCCAGGTCCTGAGGGTCCGAGGACGAGGGGGGCGGACCAGACCGGCCGGCCGGGGTCCGGTCACGCGCGTGAGCCGGGCGAGCTGTGGTTCCACGGCCTGCCTCAAGCGTGTGACCTGCGGCTTCGTGGCGGCCGTCCAGCGTTGCAGACCCGGTCGCACGGCGGCCGCGAGCTTCCGCACCCGCGGTTTCGCGGCCTGCCAAGGCCTCAGCTCTGGCACGACCACCAGCCCCTTTCGCGATCACACACCAGCGTGAGGGACACTTAATCACCAGAACTATGTGTTGATCATGGAGGAGCCACCGGTGGAGTTCGACGTCACGATCGAGATCCCGAAGGGTTCGCGGAACAAGTACGAGGTGGACCACGAGACCGGTCGGATCCGCCTGGACCGTCGTCTCTTCACCTCGACCGCCTACCCGACCGACTACGGCTTCGTCGAGAACACCCTCGGCGAGGACGGCGACCCGCTGGACGCGCTGGTCATCCTGGACGAGCCCACCTTCCCGGGCTGCCTCATCAAGTGCCGCGCGATCGGCATGTTCCGGATGACGGACGAGGCCGGCGGCGACGACAAGCTGCTGTGCGTGCCGGCCACCGACCCGCGTGTGGAGCACCTGCGCGACATCCACCACGTGTCGGAGTTCGACCGCCTGGAGATCCAGCACTTCTTCGAGGTCTACAAGGACCTGGAGCCCGGCAAGTCCGTCGAGGGTGCCAACTGGGTGGGCCGCACCGACGCCGAGGTCGAGATCGAGCGGTCGTACAAGCGCTTCAAGGAGCAGGGCGGTCACTGAGACGACCCCGCACCTCACTTGGGAGAACGGGCCGCACACGCGCGTGTGTGGCCCGTTTTTCGTGCCTCGTGGGGGGCAGTGCGCATACTGAGGCGTAGGTAGAGGTGTCGTTCAGGGAGCAATACGGCAGTGACGGAGGCGGAGGACCGCAAGCCCAGGTCGGACGAGGCACGGTACGACCCGGAGATCACGTCGGAGTTCGCCGTCCCGGCGGGCATCGCGGTCCCGGAGGCCGGCGGCGAGCCGGAGACGACGTCCGAGTTCGCGGTGCCGGACGGCTTCCAGGCGCCGCAGCCGGCGGCCGGTGAGCCGGAGGGCTCGGCGTTCAGCGTGCCGAGCACCTACAGCGCCTACGACGCCCCGGCCGCCTTCACCCCCGCCTCCGGTTTTCCCGCGGTCAGCCTGGTGAAGGACGCGCCCTGGCAGGACCGGATGCGCACGATGCTGCGCATGCCGGTGACCGAGCGGCCGGCGCCGGAACCGGTGCAGAAGACCGAGGACGGCGGTCCCGCCGTCCCGCGCGTGCTCGACCTGACGCTGCGTATCGGGGAGCTGCTGCTCGCGGGCGGTGAGGGCGCGGAGGACGTGGAGGCCGCGATGTTCGCGGTCTGCCGCTCCTACGGCCTCGACCGGTGCGAGCCGAACGTGACGTTCACCCTGCTGGCGATCTCCTACCAGCCCTCGCTCGTCGACGACCCGGTGACCGCCTCCCGGACGGTGCGGCGGCGCGGGACCGACTACACGCGCCTCGCGGCCGTCTTCCGGCTCGTGGACGACCTCACCGACCCCGAGACCCATGTGTCCCTGGAGGAGGCCTACCGGCGGCTCGCGGAGATCCGCCGCAACCGGCACCCGTACCCCGGCTGGGCGCTGACCGGCGCGAGCGGGCTGCTCGCCGGGGCCGCCTCCGTGCTGGTCGGCGGTGACCTCCTGGTGTTCGTGGCCGCCGCGGTGGGCGCGATGCTCGGCGACCGGCTGGCGTGGCTGTGCGCCGGGCGGGGTCTGCCGGAGTTCTACCAGTTCATGATCGCGGCGATGCCGCCGGCCGCGATCGGGATCGCGTTCTCTCTCGCCCACGTGGACGTCGCGGCGTCCGCGGTGGTCACCGGTGGGCTGTTCGCGCTGCTGCCCGGGCGGGCGCTGGTCGCGGGCGTCCAGGACGGGCTGACCGGCTTCTACATCACCGCCTCCGCGCGGCTGCTGGAGGTCATGTACTTCTTCGTCGGCATCGTCACCGGCGTGCTGACGGTGTTGTACTTCGGCGTGAAGCTGGGCGGCCGGCTCGATCCGGACGCGACGCTGATCGGCTCCCCACGGCCGTACGTGCAGATCGCCGCGTCGATGGTGCTGTCGCTGACCTTCGCCGTCCTGCTCCAGCAGGAACGGTCCACCGTGCTGGCGGTGACCCTCAACGGCGGTGTGGCCTGGTCCGTGTACGGCGCGATGCACTACACCGGCCAGATCTCGCCGGTCGCCTCCACGGCCGTCGCGGCCGGTCTCGTGGGCCTGTTCGGGCAGTTGCTGTCCCGGTACCGGTTCGCGTCCGCGCTGCCGTACACGACGGCGGCGATCGGGCCGCTGCTGCCGGGGTCGGCCACGTACTTCGGGCTGCTGTCGATGGCCCAGAACCACGTCGACAAGGGGCTGGTGTCGCTGGCCAAGGCGGCGTCGCTCGCCATGGCCATCGCCATCGGGGTCAATCTGGGGTCGGAGATCTCGCGGCTGGGGCTGCGGCTGGGGTTCGCGGGGAAGCGGCGGGCCGCCAAGCGGACCAGGGGGTTCTGACGCCGTCGGTGGGCCGATGAGGTGCGTCGGCGGTCGGCGGGTGCGGGTGCGTCGTGGCTTGTCGCGCAGTTCCTCCCCCAGCCTTCGGCTGGGGGTACCCCCAGCGCCCCTTACGGGGCGCGGTACTGCTGCTCGTTGTACGGGTACTGCTGCTGCTCGTCGTAGTAGCCGTTCTGATCGTAGTACTGCTGCTGGTCGTACTGGGGCTGCTGCTGCGGCTGGCCGTACTGCTGCTGTTCGTACGTCGGCTGCTGTTCGTACGTCGGTTCGATCCTGCGGAGGCGGGTGGTGGCGTCGTCCATCACCGGGGCCTGCGGGTACTGCTGCTGGAAGGGCTGGAACTGCTGCTCCGGCGGAGCCGGCGGGGTCGCCGCGGCCTCCTTCTTCCCCTTGGAGCGGGCCCGCAGGAACTCGATGGCGATCGGGACCACCGAGATGAGGACGATCAGGATCAGGATCGCCTCGATGTTGTTCTTGACGACGTCGATCTTGCCGAGCCAGGAGCCGAGCAGGGTGACGCCGGCGCCCCACAGGACGCCACCGATGACGTTGAACGTCAGGAACGAGCGGTACGCCATGCCGCTGACGCCGGCGATGATCGGCGTGAACGTGCGGATCACCGGCACGAAGCGGGCGAGGATCAGGGACTTCGGGCCGTGCTTCTCGAAGAACTCGTGCGCCTTCGCGACGTTCTCCTGCTTGAACAGGCGGGAGTCCGGGCGGTTGAAGAGCGACGGGCCGACCTTCTTGCCGAACATGTAGCCCGCCTGGTCACCGAGGACGGCGGCCAGGCAGATCAGGGCGATGGCACCCCACAGCGGGAAGTCCAGCTGGTGCGAGGTGATCAGCAGGCCGCAGGTGAACAGCAGGGAGTCGCCCGGCAGGAAGAAACCGATCAGCAGCCCGGACTCGGCGAAGACGACCAGGAGCAGGCCCCAGATGCCGAACGAGTCGAGCAGGGTGTTCGGATCCAGCCAACTCGGGCCGAGGGCGAGCGTCATAACGTTCCGGGCTCCTGTGGGATGAGGGCACGTCGAGATCCTTGTGCGGGCGCACAAACCTATCAACGTAATGTGACCACCCCAGGTTCCACCGGTGGCTCCGGTATGCACTGTGCGACAACCGGGAGGAAGCTGTGGGCCGCCGTCGGCGGCCCCCGGGATCACGCCGTGTGCCGGTCCGCGTTCGCCTCGATCGCCTCCTTCAGGTGCTCGGCGAGGCCGGGGGCCATCGAGTCGTAGAACGCCTTGAAGCGCTCGTCGGCGACGTACATCCCGGCCAGGCAGCGGTGCATGGCGTACGGGCAGTCGTAGAACCACCGCGAGATGTGCAGGCGGTGTTCCTCGGCCAGGTCCATGGCCCGTTCGCCGGTCGCCGGCTCGGCCGCGGTCACCAGGGCGGCGTAACGCGCGCCCCAGTCGTCGACCTCGGCCTTCATCCGCTGCCAGTCGGCCTTGGTGTAGCCGGCCGCGCGACGCTGCGACTCGGCGTAGGCCTCGGTGCCGCCCCAGCGCTGTTCTGCCTCCTCGGCGTACTGCTCGGGGTCCTTGTCCCCGAAGACCTCGAAGCGTTCCCCGGGGGTGAGGTTGATGCCCATCCTGCGTGCCTCCATGGCGTGTTCCACGGCCTCGGCCATCTTCCGCAGCTTCTCGATCCGGGCGGTCAGCAGGTCGTGCCGGCGGCGCAGCTGCGCGCGCGGGTCCGCGTCCGGGTCGTCGAGCAGGGCCGCGACCTCGTCGAGCGGGAAGCCGAGCTCCCGGTAGAACAGGATCCGTTGCAGCCGGTCGAGGTCGGCGTCGCCGTAGCGCCGGTGTCCGGCGGGGCTGCGTTCGCCCGGGACCAGCAGGCCGATCTCGTCGTAGTGGTGCAGGGTGCGCACGGTGACGCCGGTGAACCCGGCGACCTGTCCCACGGAGTAGCTCACGTCCGCTCCTTTCCGTGCTCCACCATGGATCCTCACGCCACGTGAGGTGCAAGCCCGTTTCCGTTCCGGATGTTGTGTCGGTTTTGCCCGCTTATGGTGGGCGCGTGGCCCAGGACACCGCGCAGCAGGCGCTCCCCACCCCGCCCTCGGCCCCCGCGCGCGCCCTGCTGCCGCTGATCCTGCCGTCCCTCGCCGTCGGGGTCGGCAGCAGCCTGCTGTTCCTGCTGGTGAGCTCGCTGGCCGACCGGCTGCAGCACGTACTGTGGACCGACCTGCCGGACGCGCTGGGTGTCGGGCGGTACTCGGTGCTGTGGATGCTGGTGATGCTGACCGCCACCGGGGTCGCGGTGGGGCTGGTGGTGTGGAAGGTGCCCGGGCACGCGGGACCGGATCCGGCCACCCTCGGCCTGGAGGCGGTGGCGCTGCCGCCCGCCGTGCTGCCGGGGCTGGTGCTGGCCACCGCGCTGATGCTGGCGGGCGGGCCGAGTCTCGGTCCGGAGAATCCGCTCATCGCCGTGAACGTCGGGCTGGCGCTGTGGCTGGGGCGGCTCGCGATGCCCCGGCTGCCGGGTTCCCTGTGGCCCGCCCTGGCCGACGCGGCGACGCTCGGCGCGCTGTTCGGGACGCCGGTGGGCGCGGCCCTGGTGATCTCCGAGGCGCTGGCCGGCAAGCCGCTGAAGGGCGCGCTGTGGGACAACCTCTTCGGGCCGCTGCTGGCCGCGGCGGCGGGCGCGATGACGACCGACCTGCTGGCCCGTCCGACCCTGGACCTCGGGCTGCCCGCGCTCGGCAGGACGCGCTGGCCCGATCTGCTGGCGGCCCTGGTGATCGCGCCCGCGGCGGCGCTGCTCGGCATGTGCGCCGTCCGCGCCTTCCCGTACGTCCACGGCGCCTTCCGGCGCCTCGGGCACCCCATGGTGGCGCTTCCGGCCGGCGGGCTCGTGCTGGGCCTGCTGGGGGCGCTGGGCGGTCAGCTGACGCTCTTCAAGGGGCTGGACCAGGTCGCGGTGCTGGCGAAGGACCCGGAGGGCTGGTCGGCGGGACAGTTCGCGGTGATGACGGTCGTCAAGCTGGCCGCGCTGACCGTGGCCGCCTCCTGCGGTTTCCGCGGTGGCCGGATCTTCCCGTCGGTGTTCATCGGCTCGGCCTTCGGGCTGTGCGCCCACGCCCTGGTGCCCGCCGTCCAGCCGTCGGTGGGCGTGGCGGCGGGTGTCCTGGGCATGTTGTTGGCGATCACCCGGCAGGGCTGGGTGAGTCTGTTCACGGCCGCGGTACTCGTGGCCTCGCCGAGCATCATCGTGTTGCTCTGCATCGCGTCGCTGCCCGCGTGGCTGCTGGTGACCGGGCGGCCGAGAATGCAGTTGCGGGCGGACGGCACCGCCCTGCGCTGATCCCGTGCCGCGAACCCAAGTGAACTCTCCCAGGAGGCAGCACTCATGGCGCTCCACAAAGGCCCCGAGAAGCACCAAGAGCGAGCGATGTCCGTCAACCCGTTCTTCGGGGAGGCGAACCCGGTCGGCGGCATGACCGAGGCCCCGCCCACACACCGGCTGCCGGACGCCCCGCTGCCGCCGAACACGGCGTACCAGCTGGTCCACGACGAGCTGATGCTGGACGGCAACGCCCGGCTGAATCTGGCCACTTTCGTGACCACCTGGATGGAACCCCAGGCCGGCGTCCTGATGCAGGAGTGCCGGGACAAGAACATGATCGACAAGGACGAGTACCCGCGCACCGCCGAACTGGAGCGGCGCTGCGTGGCGATGCTCGCCGACCTGTGGAACGCGCCGGACCCGTCGGCCGCCGTCGGCTGTTCGACGACCGGGTCCAGCGAGGCCTGCATGCTGGCCGGGATGGCGCTCAAGCGCCGCTGGACGCAGCGCAACGCCGACCGCTACCCGGGCAGTGCCCGACCGAACCTGATCATGGGCATCAACGTCCAGGTCTGCTGGGAGAAGTTCTGCAACTTCTGGGAGGTGGAGGCCCGGTACGTGCCCATGGACGGCGACCGCTACCACCTGGACCCGCAGGCCGCCGCCGACCTCTGCGACGAGAACACCATCGGGGTCGTCGCCGTCCTCGGCTCCACCTTCGACGGGTCCTACGAGCCGGTCGCCGACCTCTGCGCCGCCCTGGACGCCCTCCAGGAGCGCACCGGGTTCGACGTCCCGGTCCATGTGGACGGCGCGTCCGGTGCGATGATCGCACCCTTCCTCGACGAGGACCTGGTGTGGGACTTCCGGCTCCCGCGCGTGGCCTCGATCAACACCTCGGGCCACAAGTACGGCCTGGTCTATCCGGGCGTCGGCTGGGCGCTGTGGCGGGACAAGGAGGCGCTGCCCGAGGAGCTGGTCTTCCGCGTCAACTACCTGGGCGGCGACATGCCCACCTTCGCCCTCAACTTCTCCCGCCCCGGCGCCCAGGTGGTGGCGCAGTACTACACGTTCCTGCGGCTCGGCCGGGACGGCTACCGCGCGGTGCAGCAGACCTCCCGGGACGTGGCCACCGGGCTCGCCGAACGCATCGAGGCGCTCGACGACTTCCGGCTCCTCACCCGGGGCGACGAACTGCCCGTGTTCGCCTTCACCACCGCCGACCACGTCACGGCGTACGACGTCTTCGACGTGTCCCGGCGGATGCGCGAGGGCGGCTGGCTGGTGCCGGCCTACACCTTCCCGGCGAACCGGGAGGACCTGTCCGTGCTGCGGGTGGTGTGCCGCAACGGCTTCTCGAAGGACCTGGCCGACCTGTTCATCGAGGACCTGTCCCGGCTGCTGCCGGAGCTGCGCCGCCAGCCGCATCCGTCGACCAGGGACAAGGACGCGGCCACCAGCTTCCACCACTAGGCGCTACGAGCCCTGTTCCTGCTCCTGTTCCAGGGCCACGAGTTCGAAGGCCGTCTTCCCGTCCAGGGACTCTCGGATGATGTCCGCGTGGCCCGCGTGGCGGGCGGTCTCGCGGATCAGGTGGAGGCAGACCCAGCGCATGGAGACGCTGCCCTTCGGGAACCAGGGCGCCTCGGGGAGCGGGAAGGTGTCGTCGAGGCTGGGGACCGAGCGGATGAACTTCTCGGTCTCGGCGGCGACCTGCTCCCAATGGGCGAGCTGGGAGGCCACCGTCTCGTCGCCGACCAGCTGGAAGGTCTCGTGCCAGTTGGACTGGTCGCGCTGGATCGCCGGCGGCTCCTGCCTGGCGCGGGCGATCCAGCTCTGCTCGACCTCGGCGCAGTGCTTGAGCAGGCCGGACAGGGACAGCGCACTGGCGCTGGGCTTGGTCGCCGCCTGCTCGTCGGTGAGTCCGAGCAGCGCCCGGCGGACGCCGCCGCGCTGTTCCTCGATGAAGGAGAGCAGTGCTCCGCGCTCGTCGCCGTGTGCTTCCGCGGGAACGTGGGTGACCATGGCCGGCCGCCTTTCCTCGGTGGTGTTTCCCCGACACGACCGAAGCTACGGGCCCTCTAGGACAGATCGCGTCCTAATGGGCCCGTGGCGGCCGGATTCGCCGGCCCGCCGGATTCGCCGGCTAGAAGGGGAAGCCGCTGCGGCCGTGCTGCACCGAGATCCACTTCAGGGTGGTGAAGGCCTCCAGCGTCGTCTCGCCGTTCAGTCGGCCGATGCCGGAGTTCTTCTCGCCGCCGAAGGGGACCAGCGGTTCGTCGTGCACGGTGCCGTCGTTGACGTGGAACATCCCGGTGTCGATCTTCCGGGCGAAGGCCACGCCCCGCTCGACGTCCCCGGTGTGCACGGCGCCGCTGAGGCCGTAGGGGGTGTCGTTGACGAGTCGTACCGCCTCCTCCTCGCCGTCGAAGGGGATGAGGAAGGCGACCGGGCCGAAGACCTCCTGGCGCAACAGCGCGGAGTCGGCGGGCACGTCGGTGAGGACCGAGGGCTCGACCAGGTTGTCGGTGGTCGCGCCGTGCACGAGGGCGGTGGCGCCCTCGGCGATCGCCTGCTCGACGGTGGCCGAGATCGCCTCCGCCTGCCGCGAGTTGATCACCGGGCCGATGACGGTCCCCGGGTCGCGCGGGTCGCCGGACCTGAGGGACTTCACCTTGGCGACGAACTTCTCGGTGAACGCGTCCGCGATCGAGCGGTCGACCAGCACGCGGTTGGCGGCCATGCAGACCTGGCCCTGGTGGACGTACCGGCTGAAGACCGCCGCGTCGACCGCGTAGTCCACGTCGGCGTCGTCGAGGACCACGATGGCGCTGTTGCCGCCCAGTTCGAGCACCGAGCGCTTGAAGAGCGCGGCGCAGACGGTGGCCACGTGGCGGCCGACCTTGTCGGATCCGGTGAACGAGATGACCTTGGGGATCGGGTGCTCGATGAAGGCGTCGCCGATCTCGGCGATGTCGGTGACGACGACGTTGAGCAGTCCGCCCGGCAGGCCGGCGTCCTCGAAGATCTTCGCGACCAGGGTGCCGCCGACGATCGGGGTGTTCTGGTGCGGCTTGAGCACCACGCCGTTGCCCAGCGCGAGCGCCGGCGCGACCGACTTGAGGGCCAGCAGGAAGGGGAAGTTGAAGGGGCTGATCACGCCCACCACACCGACCGGTTCGCGGTAGAGGCGGTTCTCCTTGCCGTCCACCGGGGAGGGCAGGATCTTGCCCTCGGGGCGCAGCGCCAGGTGGACCGACTCGCGCAGGAACTCCTTGGCGAGGTGGAGTTCGAAGCCGGCCTTCAGGTGCGTGCCGCCGAGTTCGGCGATGATCGCCTCGGTGATCTCGCCCGCGCGCTCCTCGACGAGGCGCAGCGCCTTCTCGAAGACCGCGCGGCGGGCGTAGGGATTGGTGGCGGCCCACTGCTTCTGGGCGCGCGCGGCCGCCCGGTAGGCCTGATCGATCTCGTCGACCGCGGCTATCGTGATCGAGGCGAGCTTCTCACCGTCGTACGGGTTGAAGTCGATGATGTCCCAGGAACCGGTCCCCGGGCGCCACTCACCGTCGATGTACTGCTGTGCCAGGTCGGTGAAGTACGGCGACATGTGATCCCCAAATCACTAGCAGACGCATGAGCGACATCACTGTCTGATCACGCGTCATCGTACGTGCGTGACATGCCAGTTGGGGACGGAGAGCGAACTTCTGGGCAGAGCCCTAGGAGAGCTGGAGGAGACCCCGCAGGAGGTCCCGGCTCTCGTCCGGCCCCGGGCTGTCCTGCTGGAGTTCCTTCAGGGCCAGCTCGTACTGGGCGACGTCCTCGCGTTTGTCCAGGTAGAGGGCGCTGGTGAGCTGTTCCAGATAGACCACGTCGGACAGGTCCGACTCGGGGAAGCTCAGGATCGTGAAGGAGCCGCCCTCCCCGGAGTGCCCGCCGAAGCTGAACGGCATGATCTGAAGCCGGACGTTGGGGTGTTCGGACATTTCGACCAGGTGCTGGAGCTGGCCGCGCATCACCTCACGGCTGCCGTAGGGACGGCGCAGGGCGGCCTCGTCGAGAACGATGTGGAAGTCGGGGGCGTTCTCGGCCACCAGGTACTTCTGCCGCTCCAGGCGGAGGGTGACCCGCCGTTCGACGTCCGCCTCGCTCGCGCCCTTCATACCGCGCCGCACCACCGCGCGCGCGTAGTCCTCCGTCTGCAACAGACCGTGGACGAACTGCACCTCGTACGCCCTGATCAGGTGGGCGGCGCCCTCCAGGCCGACATAGGTGGGGAACCAGGTCGGCAGGACGTCGGAGTAACTGTGCCACCAGCCCGCCACGTTGGCCTCCCGGGCGAGGGAGACGAGCTGCTCCCGCTCGGCCTCGTCCGTGATGCCGTACAGCGTCAGCAGGTCTTCCACGTCCCTGGTCTTGAAGCTCACCCGGCCCAGCTCCATACGGCTGATCTTCGACTCGGAGGCGCGGATCGAATACCCGGCGGCCTCCCGTGTGATCCCCCGGGCCTCGCGCAGCCGCCTGAGTTGCGAGCCGAGCAGCATTCGCCGCACCACCGATCCGGGCTCTCCCGCGCTCACGTTCGCCAGCCTCCCCAACCGTCCTCAGGGCCCGCAGTCTGCCACTAAAACACTTCGAGCAGTACTCGTCCGGTTACGGAAACGGAAAGAGTCCGCAGTCTAAGCGCAGGAAGTGGCAAGCAGGTAGTGAGCCATCGGCGCCAAGTTGGCGGAAAAAATGGCCAAGAAGCGGTACGGGAGGGTCCAATTCGGTCTCGTGCACGTGCATCTGCCCTTGCATCTGGTGTACGCATCCGAAACCATGGTCCCGCGCCACCGCTGCATCGCAACGACCGCGAATTCCCGGGAGTGCCTCGCATGGGGACGAATGGATCGACCATGCTCAAGCCATTACGGCAGGGCCTTCCGCCGCTTGATCCCGCGGCCGTGTCCGACGCCGCCTCCTGCGCCCTGCCCGCACGCTACGAAGCGGTGCGCGAAGCGCGGTCGTTCACCCGCAAAACCCTCGGCCAGTGGGACGTCGGCGACCGCTTCGACGACGTCTGCCTCGTCGTCTCGGAGCTCGTCACCAACGCGCTGCGGCACGCGGTCCCCGGCGAGAGCGAGCGGTGCGCCGGACCGCAGGCGCCGGCCGTGCGGCTGCACCTGATGCGGTGGTCCGAGCGGCTGGTGTGCGCGGTGCGCGACCCCAGTCACGCGACCCCGGTCCCCGGTGACTCCGACGACTTCTCCGCCGAGTCGGGCCGCGGGCTGTTCCTGGTCGACTCGTTCAGCGACAGCTGGGGCTGGCATCCGCTGGCGGGCACCCTGCACGGCAAGGTCGTGTGGGCGCTGTTCCGGCTCCCGGCGGCGGCCGCGTAGCGAGACCCGGCATCTTCCGACGCCGGGTTTCTACGCGCGTTGCCGCTACGGTGTCCGACCCATGCCCGGGATCGCCCCGGACCGGACCGCGGTCAGCTCACGATCAGGTGGTCGAACTCGCCGTCCTTGACACCGAGGAGCATCGCCTCGATCTCGGCGCGCGTGTAGACCAGGGCCGGGCCGTCCGGGAAGCGTGAGTTGCGGACCGCCACGTCACCGCCCGGCAGCCGGGCGAACTCGACGCAGGAGCCCTGCGAGTTGCTGTGCCTGCTCTTCTGCCAGGCCACTCCGTCCAGCTGCGTCGCAGCCATGCCGTTGTACACGTCAAACCCCTCGTACACGCCGTCAACGTCGAGGTCCACAGGTCGCTCCCCGGTGGTGCACTAACTGGCTGATGTGACCAGTGATGCCGTGGTCAACTGACCCGGATCATAACCTTGTTCATGTGCAGATGCATGAGCAGATGCACGTGCACGGGGGGTGTCCCTGCGGTTACAGCTTTGACGTCCGCTTTACCCGACCCGTTCCAGCGTCTGCCCCCGAGCACGCACGACATGCGATCGTCCAAATCGAAACCATCGTGTACCAGGAACAGACGCATACGGCGGCCCGGGTGTTCCAACGTCCGTGTGAGGGTCCGGTGAGCGGGACCGGCCGCCGCGGCCACAGCGGATCCCTACCTGGCGTACACGGGTCCTCCGGGTGAGTGCTGGTAGCTTGCCGCTGTCGTCCGGGGAGCCGGGCGACCGACCCCCTAGAGCTCGGGAGCGTTGCGGTGACTACGGCTACGGCTACGGCGAGTACGCCCATGGCGCATACGGCTACGACGCGCACGCGGGCGGCTTCGGCCGTACGGCTCGCGGCGGCCGCCGCCGGGCTGGCGGGCGCGCTCACGCTGACCGCGTGCAGCGGCGGTGACTCCGGCGGCTCCTCCGCCACCCCTTCCGGGACGTCGTCCGCGACCGCCACCGCCTCCGCCGGTTCCGGCAGCGCCACGGCCTCGTCCGACGTACTTCAGGGCAGCTGGATCACCACGAGCGGCGGCAAGATCGTCGCCCTCGTGGTCACCGGCAAGCAGGCCGGGCTCTTCGAGACCGGCGGCGCGGTGTGCAGCGGGACCGCCGGCGAGGAGGCCGGGATGCGGATGATCCACCTCAGCTGCACGGACGGCAGCAAGGACCGGGTCACCGGAATGGTCGACACGGTCAGCAAGGGCAGCATGAAAGTCACCTGGTCAGGAAAATCCGGTGAGGAGACCTACACCCGGGCGGAGGGCGGCAAGCTGCCGTCCGGCCTGCCCACGGCGAACCTCGGGCGATAGGGCCCTGCCAGGCGGCCGGGGCCCGCTCCCGCCGGGCCGTGCGGGACCGCGGGAGCACGCCGGGAAACGGTCGACGACGGGGCCGGGCGAGCGGCACCGGGCCGCGGGCGTGATGATGCTGGGACACCGTCACGACCTCGATGGGGATCTGCTCATGCGCGCCATTCCGCTCACCGTCACCGCCCTCGCCGCCGCCCTGGCCCTGACCGCCTGCGACCACGGCGGCTCAGGGACCAACAGCAAGAACGGCTCGGCCTGTGAGATCGGCAAGGTCTCCGTCCAGGTCGGCCCCGCGAGCGTCGCGCCGGCCGCCGGGGACACCGGCGAGGTGCCCGTGAGCCTCACCAACCAGAGCGCGCCGTGCACCCTGGACGGGTTTCCCGGCGTCACGCTGAAGGCGGGCGGCACGTCCGCGACGGTCCCGGCGCAGTCGGGCGCGAAGACCGGCAAGCTGAAGCTCGCCAAGGGCGACTCCGCGACCTTCTCGATCAGCTACGTGCGCGGCAAGGACGGCGACGCCGCGAGTCTCGCGGCCACCTCCGTCACCGTGTCCCTGCCGGGGAGCGACGCGACGCAGAGCTACCCGTGGAAGTACGGCGCGGTCGCGGGCAAGGGCGGCTCCGCGGAGAAGCCGAACGCGACGGTGAGCACCTTCCAGCAGGCGGGCGACTGACCGGCCGACCCGCCCGCGAGCGGGTACGGCAGACGCACGCCGGGATTCGGAGGAGGGGGCGCCCGGGGCGGGAGCTTCGGTGGGCCGGGTGTCCGGCGCGCGGCCTCCGTGGGGCCGGCCACTCGCCGCGAGCTTCGGCGGGCGGGCGTCCGGTGCGGTTCCGTTGGGCGGCGCGCGCTGCGGTGGGTGCGGCTTGCGGGGGTGGCCGCGCGGTGCGGCGCTAGAGGGCCTGTCTGACCATTCCCGTCGTCGCCCGGAGGGCGGCCGCGCGGCGTCAGGTGCGTGCTCTGGGGGTCCCCCCGGCCGAAGGCTGCGGGAGTGCCGGGCCCTGATCCACGTACTGGACGTACGTGGGTCAGGGCCCGGTGCGGCGAGTGGGGCCCCCGGCCGGAGGCTGGGGGAGCGTGCATGG
>NZ_JBEYJU010000096.1:0-34995 GCF_040703965.1 Streptomyces sp. NPDC006655
GACAGCGGCGACCCGGTGCTGCACGGCTCCTTCGGCACGGTCACCAAGAGCCTGATCGCCGACGGCACCACCGCCACCCTCAAGCCCTCCGACAACGCGAACGTCAAGGGCCTGGTGTACCGCAGCGGCTACTCCGGCAACACCGGCGCCTTCTTCCTCACCAGCACCTTCGGCAGCGGCCGGATCGCCTTCTGGGGCGACAGCTCACCCATCGACGACGGCACCGGCCAGTCCGGCAACAAGCTCTACGACGGCTGGAACGACTCCGGCGCCACCAACGCGGCGCTCGCCCTGAACGCCACCGCCTGGCTCGCCGGCGCGAGCTGACCTGCGCTGGGACGGGAGGAAGCGGGTCCGGGGTGCCCCGGGCCCGCTTCCTGCCGTCCCGCCCGGCCACCGCTCGCCCGTCTCCCCTACAGTCCCTTTGTGCTCTTCGGAATGGTGTGCGCCCTCGCGGCGGCGGTCTGCTTCGGTACGGCGACGGTTCTTCAGGCGATGGCCGCGCGGGAGGCCGGTGACGGTGCCGGCGGCGAGGCCGCGCTGCTGCTGCGGGCGGTGCGGCAGTGGCGGTACGTCGTGGGACTCGGGCTGGACGGGCTGGGATTCGTCTTCCAGATCCTGGCCCTGCGGTCGCTCCCGATCTACGCGGTGAGCGCGGCCCTGGCCGCGTCGCTCGCGGTCACGGCGGTGGTCGCGGCGCGGCTGCTGCGGGTGCGGCTCAGCGGGGTGGAGTGGGCCGCCGTGGCGGTGGTGTGCGCGGGGCTCGCGATGCTGGGGCTGGCTTCGGGGCCGGAGGGGGACCGGGCCGGGTCGACGGCGTTGAAGTGGACGGTGCTCGGGATCGCCCTGGGTGTGCTGCTGCTCGGGTTGGCCGGCGGGCGGCTGTCCGGGCGGGGGCGGGCGCTGGTCCTCGGCCTCGGCGCGGGGTTCGGGTTCGGGGTGGTGGAGGTGTCGGTGCGGCTGATCGACACGCTGCGGCTGCCGGACCTCCTGACCAACCCGGCGACGTACGCCCTCCTCGTCGGCGGTGGCGGCGCCTTCATGCTGCTGACCTCGGCGCTCCAGCGCGGCTCGGTGACCACGGCGACGGCCGGCATGGTCATCGGCGAGACGATCGGCCCGGCGGCGGTGGGCGTCGTATGGCTCGGCGACCGCACCCGGGAGGGCCTGACCTGGCTGGCGGTGCTCGGCTTCGCGGTGGCCGTGGCGGGTGCGCTGGCACTGGCACGGTTCGGGGAGGCGCCGGACACGACGGACGCCGGACCTGGCGCACCCGAGCCGGTCCGCCCGTCGCGTCCGTGACCCCGTCCCCCGGGCGGGGCCGGGCACCCGGGGCACGTCGGCGCGGGTCGGCTCCCGCTGGAGCGACTTGAGCGGGGACATATGTCCGCCGGCCGGTAAAGCGGACACTTTCCAGGCAGCGGGCCGATCTCGTTGTTTCTTTGAACGCACGTTGTGTCCATTCCGTAAAGGACACCGTGACCAGTAATCCCGTCACCGTCACCGTGGTTCCTCAATTCGCTACGCGTGACCGCGCCGGCCACCTGGATTCCCATGCCGCAGCCGCAGCGTTTCTCCGAGGGAGGTGGGCGGGTGAAGACTCTGCTCATCGACAATTACGACTCGAACACCTACAACCTGTTCCAGTTGATCGCCGAGGTCAACGGCGAGGAACCGGTGGTGGTCCGCAACGACGACGGGGACGGCGCACTTTCCCGGCTCGCGGGGTTCGACAACGTGGTGGTGTCCCCGGGGCCCGGACACCCGGGGAACGGCCGTGACTTCGGCATCAGCGCCCGGGTGATCGCCGAGGCCACGGTGCCCGTGCTCGGGGTGTGCCTGGGCCACCAGGGCATCGCGCTCGGCGAGGACGCCCGGGTGCTGCCCGCCCCGCAGCCGCGCCACGGGCACCTGAGCAGAGTGCGGCACGACGGCCGGGACCTGTTCGAGGGACTGACCCAGGACTTCACGGCCGTGCGCTACCACTCCCTCGCGGTGCACGAACCGCTGCCCGCCGCCCTGGAGGCCACCGCCTGGGCCGAGGACGGCGTCCTGATGGGCCTGCGCCACCGCGAACGCCCCTTGTGGGGCGTGCAGTTCCACCCGGAGTCGGTGCTCACCGAGTACGGCCACCGCATGCTGGTGAACTTCCGCAACCTGACGGCGCGCCGGGCCCGCCGGGCGCGTTCCAAGAACACCGCCGTCCCGCCGGCCGAAGCCACCCTCCCCCGGCCCGGCGCGGGCATCCCCCGCCCCCGCCGGGGCGACGCGTCCGCGTACCGGCTGCACACCCGCCGGATCGCCGGCGCCGTCGACACGGAGGCCGCCTTCGGCCGGCTCTTCGCCGCCTCGGCCCGCTCCTTCTGGCTGGACAGCTCCCTCGTCGAACAGAGCCGCTCGCGGTTCTCGTTCCTCGGTGACGACAGCGGTCCGCTCGCCGAGTTCGTGCGGTACGACGTGACGGCCGGCCGGTGCGAGGTGGAGCGGGCCGGACGGCCGCCGCGCAAGGTGTCGGCGAGCGTCTTCGACTACCTGAAGCGGCAGTTGACCGGCCGCCGGGTGGACGCCGGCGACCTGCCCTTCGACTTCACCGGCGGCTACGTCGGCTACTTCGGCTACGAGACCAAGGCGGACTGCGGCTCCCCGAACACGCACAAGGCCGAAACCCCGGACGCCTGCTGGCTGTTCGCCGACCGGTTGCTCGCCGTGGACCACGAGGAGGACGTCACCTACGCGGTCTGCCTGGCGGAGGACACCCCGCAGGCGGCCCGGGAGGCCGAGGAGTGGCTGGAGACCGTACTGGCCCAGCTCTCCTTCCTGGCCCCGGGCACCGGCCGGCCGGTCCCGCCCGCCGCCGAGGCGCCCGATCCGGAGGCCGCCGAGCCCTGGCTGGTGCGGGACCGGGCCGGCTACCTCGCCGACGTCGAGGCCTGCCGACGGGAACTGCGGGCCGGCACCAGCTACGGGGTGTGCCTGACCGACGCGGCCCGGCTGCCCGCCCCGCCCGATCCGTACGCCTTCTACCGGAAGCTGCGCCGCGTCGACCCGGCGCCGTACGCGGCCTTCCTGCGGTTCGGCGAGCTGGACGTGGCCGGTTCCTCACCGGAGCGGTTCCTGCGGATCACCCGGGACGGGGTGGCCGAGGCCAGGCCCGTCAAGGGGACCGCGCCGCGCGGGGCGACCCCGTTCGAGGACGAGCGGCTGCGGGACGGGCTGGCGGCAAACACCAGGACCCGCGCCGAGAACCTGACGATCGTCGACCTGCTCCGCAACGACCTGGGCCGGGTCTGCCGTACCGGAACCGTGCGGGTGCCCCGCCTGATGGCCACCGAGTCGTACGCGACCGTGCACCAGCTGGTGTCGACGGTGACCGGGCGGCTGCGGGCCGGGACGGACGCCGTGGACTGCGTGCGGGCCTGCTTCCCGGGCGGGTCGATGACCGGGGCCCCGAAGCCGCGCACGATGGAGATCATCGACTCCCTGGAGACCGCGGCCCGGGGCGTGTACTCGGGGGCGCTCGGCTACCTCGGATGCAGCGGCGGGGCCGACCTCAGCATCGTGATCCGGACGGCGGTGCTGGCGGGCGGCCGGATGCGGCTGGGCGCGGGCGGGACGGTCGTCCTGGACTCCGACCCGGCCGCCGAGTACGACGAGATGCTGCTGAAGACGGCCGCCCCGATGCGCGCGCTGCGGGAGCACCCGACGGCCGCGGCGGACGCCGTGCGGGAGCCCGCCCGGTGACCCGGGGCACCGCCGTCACGGCGACCTCCGGCCGCCCACGGGATCGGACCGGTCGCGCGGTGGGTCCCCGGGCGGGTGCGGCGGTCCGGGCCGGCGCATGGCGGCCGGGCATTCAGGCGACGCTGATCACAGTGGGGTCGGACAGCACGGCGCACAGGGTGTCCAGCGCACCGGACCAGGCGTGGTCGGCGGGGGTGCCGTAGCCGAGCACAAGGGCGTCGGGCGCCTCGACGGCGGCCGCGGGGTGGCGGTGGCGCGGGGTGAGGCCCTCGACGGCGAGGCCGCGGGCGGCGGCGGCCCGGATCACCCGGGTCACGGTGCCGGGCGGGAGTCCGAGCACCACGTGCAGGCCCGCCGCGATGCCGGTGACCCTGATCGCGGGGGCGCGTTCGGCGAGGGCGGCGACCAGGGCGTCCCGGCGGCGCCGGTAGCGGGTACGGGAGGCGCGGACATGGCGGTCGTAGCCGCCGGAGCCGATGAACTCGGCCAGGGTCAGCTGGTCCGGCGCGCCGCAGGTGTCCACCTCGCCCTTGACCCGGGTCACCTCGCGGGCCACGGCCGGCGGCAGCACCATCCAGGCCAGCCGCAGCCCGGGGGCCAGGGACTTGCTGGCGGTGCCCAGGTAGACCACCTCGTCGGGGGCGAGGCCCTGGAGGGCGCCGACGGGCCTGCGGTCGTAGCGGAACTCGCCGTCGTAGTCGTCCTCCAGGACCAGGCCGCCGGTGCGCCGCGCCCAGTCCACGACCGCGGCCCGCCGGTCGTGGTGCAGCGGCAGGCCGAGCGGGAACTGGTGCGAGGGGGTCAGCAGCACCGCGGCCGGGCCCGGCCCCAGCGCGCCGGTGTCCGTGCCCAGGTCGTCCATGGGCAGCGGGACGTGGCGCAGCCCGGCCGCGGTCAGGAGCCGCCGGTGCTCGTCGAGGCCGTACGACTCCACGGCGACCGTGTCCGCGCCGCGCGCCCGCAGCGCCCGGCCCAGCAGGCTCAGGGCGTGCGAGAACCCGGCGCAGACCACGACGCGTTCGGGGTCGGCGCGCACGCCCCGGGCGCGGGCGAGGTAGGCGGCGAGCGCGGTGCGCAGTTCGACGCGGCCGCGCGGGTCGCCGTAGCCGAACGCCTCGTTGGGGGCGGCGGTGAGGGCGCGGCGGGCCGCCTTGAGCCACTCGGCGCGCGGGAAGGCGGACACGTCGGGGAAGCCGGCCCGCAGGTCGTAGGCGGGGCGGTGGACCGCCGTGGCGACCTCGGCCGCGGTGCGCGGGGCCGGTGACAGGGCCGGCACGCCGGTCGCGACCCGGGTTCCGGAGCCCTGTCTGGCGGTGAGCCAGCCCTCGGCGACGAGGTCGGCGTAGGCGTCGGCGACGGTGTTGCGGGCGACGGCCAGGTCGGCGGCGAGGGAGCGGGACGAGGGCAGCCGGGTGCCGGGGACCAGCCGGCCGCTGCGGACGGCCTGGCGCAGGGCGTCGGTCAGGCTCCGGCGCAGGCCAGGACCGGCCGGTTCCAGGTGCAGGTCGATGCCCAGGGCTCCCCGAGTGGCCCATGATTTTCCCATGGAAATGGACCATACCCCTGGGCTGCCTTGCTCGTAGGGTCGAGACATGAGCACAGAACACAGCGCCGAGTACGCACCCGAGCACACCCCCCGCCTGGCCTGGGCACAGCACGCGCCCGAGGTCTACAAGGCGATGGTCCGCCTGGACGGCGCGGCCCGTAAGGGCCTGGACGCCAAGCTGTTCGAGCTGGTGAAGATCCGTGCCTCGCAGCTCAACCACTGCGCGTACTGCCTCGACATGCACACCAAGGACGCGATCGCGGCGGGCGAGAGCGTGCAGCGCATCGTCCAGCTCAGCGCGTGGGAGGAGTCGAAGCACTTCTACACGGAGCAGGAGCTCGCCGCGATCGAGCTGACCGAGGCCATCACGGTGCTCACCGAAGGCTTCGTGCCCGACGAGGTCTACGAGCGCGCCGCCAAGCAGTTCGACGAGGCGCAGCTGACGCAGCTGATCGCCTCGATCATCGTGATCAACTCCTGGAACCGGTTCGCGGTGACGACCCGCATGGTTCCCGGGCACTACACGCCGGGGCAGCACGGGTAGACGGGCCCGTCCGCGCGGACGGCTCGGGCCCCTCGCTCGCCGGATTCGGCGAGCGAGGGGCCACCCGCGTCACGTTCGGCCCGGGCCTGCTCCGGCAGGCCCTGCGGTCACTGCGCGCGGAACCGGTCTAGGCGTACGGCGCGCTGCCCGTCCCGGGGCGGAAGCGTCGGTACAGCACCGCTCCGGCCGCCAGCGAGGCGAGGCTCACGAGGCCCGGCGCCCAGGGGCTCGTCGCTCCGGTGTGGGCGAGGGTCTCGGTCGTCCGGTGCCGTACGACCGTGGTCTGCCTCGGGTGCGCCTTGGCCGGGTGGTGCGGCTGCTGGTGGACGCGCGGCGTGGTCGGTGCGGACGGGGTGGGCTCGTCGGGACCGCCGTACGAGTCGTTGCTGGACTCGTTGCCGAGGACGGGGTTGCCGACACCCACCACGTTCACGCTGTTGCCGCTGAGGTTCACGGGCGCGTGGATCGGGATCTGGAGGTCGTTGCCGGACAGGACGCCCGGCGAGTCGTGCGTGCTGCCGTGGGCCGTGGCCCCGCCCGACGTCCGGGAGCCCGTCTGCCCCGCCGCCTGGTGACCCGTGTTGGAGCACTTGTTGCCCATCGCGGGGTTGAGCAGCCCGACCACGTCCACGGTGTTGCCGCACACGTTCACCGGGATGTCCACCGGCAACTGGATGGTGTTGCCGGAGCCCAGTCCGGGCGAGCCGCTCGCCGACCCGTCGGCGGCGGAGTCGGCATGGGCCGTCCCCGCGACTGCCATCGCGCCAGAGGCGACGGCCATGGCGATCACACTGTTTCGGGTAGCCCGTTTCATGGGTTCCCTGCCCTTCCAGACGCGTCGCGGGCACTCACCCGGACTCGGTGTAACTGTCGTGTTTGCTGAGGATGGGAAAGAGGCGGCGGCATCTGCCGTCCGGTCGGATCAGAGGGCCTGGTTGTTGCAGCCCATGTCCGAACCGAGGTGGCTCTGCTGGGCACCCGGGTTGCCCTCGCCGTTCAGCAGGTTGCCCGCCAGGCCGGTGAGGGCGCTGACGTTGCCGAGCACCTCGATGTTCATGTCGTGCGAGCGGCACTCGGTGCCCTGCGTGACGTCGATGTCGTGGCCCGGCTCACCGTGGGCGAAGGCGGTGCCGCCGCCGACCGAGCAGACGCTGCCGAGGACGGCGGCGCCCACGAGGGCCACCTTGTGGAGCTTGCGCATGGGTTCTCCGTAGGTCGAGCGGAGGGGGATCCGCTGCGGTTCGAGGAAAGGTCTGACAACGTGACGACGCGTCAGCCGAGGCGGGGCAGCCCGAGTTGGCCGACGGGGGGCGCCGCGACCTGGCCGAGCCCCACCGGGGCCAGACCGGGCACGCCCGGGGCGCCGAGGACGGGGTTGATGAGCGGGTTCACCTGCGGGTTCACCTGGGGGTTGACCTGCGGCGTGACCCGGGTCGGCCCGTCCGCGGGGGAGCCCTGGGGAACGGCCAGCTGCGGGGCGACCTGCGGCATGACCTGGGGCATGACCTGCGGGACGACCTGCGGCGGGGCGGACTGCGGCGCCGGGGCGTACTGCGGCTGGGCGTACTGGGGTGCCGGGACGTACTGCGGGGGCGCGGCCTGCTGCGGGTAGGCGGGAGCGGCGGTGGCCTGGGCCGAGCCCTGCGACGAGGCCGAGGCGGAGGCATAACCGCCCTGCTGGGCGTACTGCGGCGGGGCCTGCTGGTACTGCGGCGGCGGCGCGGGCTGCTGGGGGTATGGGGCCTGCTGGTACTGCGGGGGCGGCGCGGCCTGCTGCGGGTAAGCGGGGACGGTGGCCTGCGCCGAGCCCTGTGTCTGGCCGGCCGCGTAACCGGCCTGCTGCGGTGCCGGGGGCGGGGCCTGGGGATACGGCTGGTCCGGAGCCGGCGCTGGGGGCGCACCGCCATATCCGACGGGAGCGTCGGCATAGCTGACGCCCGCGCCGATGGCGGACAGACCACTGGCCGCTGCCAGAACGAGCGCGGCCTTGTGTAGCTTGCGCATGAAACCCTCGGCCCTTCGATACCTGGATGAGAAAGTCCATTGCGTTCAGTGCGGTCGCGCGTGCAGTCGGTGCGGTCATTGCACTGCACTTTCAGCAGCGGTACTCCTGAGCAGCACGCGGACTTCGCATCGAGCCGGCAGCGATTCGCCTCAATACCTTCAGGTCCTCGACCACCGCCCTCTCCCCACCGGAACGAGGAGCGGCGCGCCATGGTCACGGGCATTCAAAGTTCCGTCACCCAATTGCCGTCACCGACAGGGGAATTGCAGCTCATATGCCTTTCGGCAAACGGGTGACACGGCATCGCGACCGTATCCGGGCCCGCGGGCCTGTCGTTCCCCACGGGGTGAGGGCGAAGGTCCGTACCGGCCGCCCGGACGGCATTGAAGTGATAACCGCGCTTCCTCATCAGTCATTTCATCAGGTTCCGTGCACAGATCACATGAAGGGCCGAGGATTCCATGCGCAAGTTTCGGCAAGTCGCGCTCATCGTCGCCGCAGCCGGCGGGCTGACCGCCGTCGGCGCCGGGCCCAGTTCCGCCGCGCCCGTCTCCTACGGGACCGGGCCGACCCCGGTCTCCCAGCCGGACGCCCAGGCCGCCGCGGCCACCTCCGCCCAGGCGACCGCGCAGACGTACGGCACGCCGGCCGCGCAGCCGGCCCCGCAGCGCGGCACCGAGGTCGCCCCGCAGCTCAACCCGCAGCTGAACCCGCAGATCAGCCCCCAGATCTCGCCCCAGGCCCCGCAGCAGGTCGCGCAGGGCGGCCCGGTGACCCAGAGCAACATGTTCCGTCCGTACCAGGAGTGCAGCCCGCAGTCCCTGCTCGACGCGAACATCCCGGTCGCGCTGCTCGCGGCCTCCCAGACCCGGGGCGTCGACTGCACCCAGGCCAACAGCCAGTCGAACGCCCTCGCCAGCGCGCAACGCCAGGGCTGAGAGCCGTAGTTGGCGGCTCCGTCGGCGGCCATTCGACTTTTCGGGTGTTTCTGCCGCGCGCTCGAAACAACAGCGCGTCGCTGCCGGATTTGCCCTATTACGTACTAATCTCCCGTAACTGTAAAAAGTCGATCTGGCACAGATCGCAACCTGCACAGATCGCAACCCCCCACTCCACGGAGATGACATGCGCAAGCTTCGCAACGCCGCCGTCCTGGTCGCCGCGCTCAGCAGCATCGGCCTCGTCAGCGGCACGGCCTACGCCGGCGGCGAGGGCCACGGTCAGGGCGACAAGTTCAACATCAACCAGAGCTCGCACTGCAAGTCGCACGACCTGAACCTGGACGTCCTCGGCGAGGTCGGCCTGCTCAACGGCCTGCTGGGCAGCGCCCTGAACGGCGAGGGCAACCCGGGCGCCCAGGCCACCAACCTCGGTTCGACGATGGGCTGCAACAACAGCGCCTTCTGAGGTCCCCGACAGCAGCCTTCCGAGGCCTCGTCCGGCGCCACGGCGCCGGACGGCTCATGGTCCCGGCGCCGGGCCGAACGCCGGGCGCCGGGACCATTCGTGTGTGCCGGGGGTCGCCAAGGCGGCGAAATACCAACGCAATCGGCGCGTCGTCCGGTCGACCCGGGTATTTCGTATCAGCCTTTATGACACAGATGGCGATTTCCCCCACGATCGCATCCACCCCATTCCACATCGGAGATGACATGCACAAGCTCCGCACCGCCGCCGTAATCGTCACCGCATTCGGGAGCCTCGGGCTCCTGGGTGCCGGCGCCGCCCACGCCGACCAGGGCTGGGGCAAGAAGGGCGGCGACGAGTTCAACGTCCAGCAGAGCAGCACCTGCCGGTCGCACGACCTGAACCTCGACATTCTCGGCGAGGTCGGCATCCTCAACGGCCTGGGCGGCAACCTGCTGAACGGCGAGGGCAACTCGGGTGCGCAGCAGTCGTCCCTGGGCTCGTCCATGGGCTGCAACAACTCGTTCGGAAAGTAGCGTTCAACGACAATCCCCGGTTTCCCGGCCGACGCCGGGAAACCGGGGATTGTCGTTTCCGGCGCTCAGAACTCGATGTGCGGCCTCTTGAAGCCCTTGGGCAGCTCCGCCTTGTTGGAGCAGTCGACGACCTCCCCCACGGCGGCGGAGCCGTCACCGGCCGCCTGGTCCCCCGGGAACAGCACCTGCGGACGGTCGGAGGTCGAGCAGTCCTGGGCCTGCTTGAGGACGTGGGTGCCGTTCTTGTCGACGTGCGTCTCGCTCTTGTGCACGCAGACGGTGCCACCCTGGGCGGTGATCCTGCAATCGGCCGGGGACGGGTCCGCGTACGCGTGCCCGGCGCCGACGCAGAGCACGGCGAGGCCTCCGAGGAGCCCGGAGACCGTGGCGATCTTCCGTGAAGGGAACATGCGTTGTCTTCCTTTCCGAAAGGCGAAGCAACGCAGCCCGGACGCGACCCCCGACGGAGTCGGGGTGCGTCCGGGCTGCCTTCGCCATGGTTGTCACTCAGCACACCGGCGGGCGGCGCGAGGCCGCGCCGTCGGAGGATGCCGAGTTCGTGCGGGGGTGCTTCTTTACTCGCCACCCTGGTTCTGGTCGTAACCACCCTGCTCCGGACCGGGGTTCCCCTGCTCCTGGGGCTGCTCCTCCGGCTGGGCCTGGGGCTGCGCCTGCGGAGCGGCGTAGTAACCGCCGCCGACGGCCAGGGCGTTGGCAGTCGAGTTGGCCACGGCGGTGATCTGCGGGGGCGCGTCCTCGCCACCGGCGGCGGAGCTGACCCCGGCACCGAGGAGGGAGAGCCCCGCGACCGTCGCCGCTACGAGTGCGACGCGCTGAAACTTACGCATGATTGACCCTTTCTTGTCCAGGCGGGAACGCCCGGGCTGACTACTTAATGTGAGCATATACACACGGTCGGTAGTCATTCGAGGATCTCCACTCGGCGTGTGGCGCGTCAGCCCCGTCTGCCGTATAAGCGTTACCGGACGCCGACCGGAAGGATCCGGCTCATGACGCCGAACGGACCGGCGGACGGCTCCTGCTCGTCCCCCTTCTCCACCGGCGCCACCCCCACGGTCGTGGGGGAACAGGTCACCTCGGGGCCGAGCCGCTCCGTCCCCTGCCCGAGGACGGCGGGCAGTTGCACGGGCTGCACCGGCTTGCAGGTCTCCTGGTGCTGCATGACGCCGTCCTCGGGAACCTCGCCCCTGATCCGCTGGGTGCAGGTGAGGTTGCCCATGAGGTCGTCGGTGCACTTGCCCGGACCCGCAGCGGCATACGCCGGGGTGAGCCCGACGCAGGCCACGGCGATGCCGCCGACGAGTCCCGAGACGGCCGCGATCTTCTTCCCGCTGAACACGTGATGCGCCTTCCTTCGTGCGGACAGCCGCCGAACTCAGCCGGTGAAGGCCTGGTTGTACTGGCCGCAGGTGGTGTCGAGGGTGTCGGCGAGACCGAGCACGCCGATCGGGACGTCGTTCTCGGACACCGTCTGCGGGCTGCACTCCTGGTAGGGGCGGTAGTGGTTGGACACCTGCGGCCCACTGTCGTAGGAGTCGGCCACGGCGGGGGTGGCGCCGACGGCGGACAGACCGCCGGCGGCCGCCACTGCTGCGATCACGACCTGCTGAAGCTTGCGCATGGAACCCTCGGTCCTTTGCTCTGCGGCGAATTGATTGCCTAGCGTGACAGATTGAACACTAGCAGTAGCGGAACAAGGTGCTGCACAACGGACATCCATCCTGAGGGTGACATAGCAGCACATAATCACCTTATGGATGGGCGGAGTTGAGTCAGGCGGGGAGAACCGGGTCAGGAGAGCGCCAGCTCCGTGGCCCGCGAGCGATCCGGCGCCGGCACGGAGAGGATGAGGTCCCGCAGTCTCTCGACGTAATGGCGCACGTTCTTGTAGGCGATGTCGGTGTCCGGGTGACGGCAGGCGAACCAGAGCCCTTCGTGCAGCCGGTTGACCCAGGCGCACACCTGGTCCCCGTACGACACGCGGATCAGCCCGTAGGCCTTCTGCTCGGCCCAGTCGGCGGCGCCGGGGATGAGCCGGGCGTCCACGTACGAGATGATCGAGTACATGTCGGGCGAGGTCGGCCGGAAGTCCGCGCCGAGCAGCCGCAGTACGCGGGCCAGCGGGATGCGCGCCAGTGAACGGTTGGCCCGCAGTTCGGCGCGGACCGTCTCCAGCGCGCCCTCCAGGTCGCGCGCCGCGGGCACCTCGATGGGGGCGCCGCCGACGTACCAGCCCACCGAGTCCGACCAGGCGGACTTCAGCCGGGTGTGGAAGGGCACGACGGTGCGGTAGACCGGCTGGCCGCCGAGTTCGTGCACGATCAGGCTGGTCGCGGCCAGGATGCCGACCAGACTCCCGCCGTAGGGACGGCAGTACGCCTCGAACGCGGCGGCGGCGTCCGCGTCGACGAGCGGCTCGCACACCAGCTTCTGGGTGGGCAGCTCACCGCCGGGCCGCAGACCGAGGTCGACGGGGAACTCCGGGAGCCGGCCGCCGCACCGGGCGATGAACTCCCGCCAGCGCGCGACGATCGCGTGGGTGTCGTCGATGCCGTCCGCGTTCGCCCGCTCCTGCTCGCAGAAGTCGACGTAACTCCCGACCGCCGGGCCGGTGACGGGATTTCCGGTGACGGCCGCCGCGTACAGGCCGTGGATCTCCTCCGGGAGCCGGTGCAGGGAGTAGGCGTCCACGTTGGTGTGGTCGAAGGCCATGTACACGCTGGTGGAGTCCTCGCGCACGACCGCCGTGTAGATGAGGTTCGGCCAGCCGAGCGCGTCCGCCGCGGCGTCGAACCGATCCTGCAGATACCGGGACAGCGCCCCCGCGTCGGTGAAGTCGCCGACCACCTCGCGGTGCAGGGACACGTCGGCCTGGTCGAGGGTGAACCGGTGCATGTCGTCACCGGCCCACCGGAAGCCGCTGCGCAGCGTCTCGTGCCGCAGCGTCCAGTCCCGCAACGCCCGTTCCAGGGCGTCGAGGTCGGCCGGCCCCGGCAGGTCGAACGCCGCGCCGAGCCAGGTCGGTACGAACAGTCCGTCCTCCCGCACCGACCGGGCCGTCCTGATGTGCGACTCCTGGATGTAGGCCGGCGGCCTCGGATCCGGGGGCAGCGCTGCCGCGGCCGCGATGGTCACCGGGCTGAACCTCCACTCGACGAGCCGTCCCGGCCGGATTTCGCAGCGCTGGATGTCAGAAATTCGCACGGTGGCGTCTCCTTCGCAGAAGACACCAGCTTCATCAAGGGGACGCCGTACGCGTGCGATGACCGCTGTGTCGCCGACTTTTCAGCGGGATGTGTGACATCTCGAACGGACAAACGCCCGCCTCACTCGTACCGGTAGATCCCGCTGACGTCCTCGAGTTCGGCGGGGCTGACGTCCCACGGCGGCAGCCGTTCGTGCCGGGCCACCACCCGGCCGCGCTGGGGGTCGCCCGCGCCGGGGGGCCGCTCGGGCAGGTACCCGTGGCCCGGGTTGCGCTGCTGCCAGCGGGTCCACAGCAGGTCGACGAAGGAGTGATGCAGCCAGAAGACGGGGTCGTTGACGGAGGCGGCGCTGAGCATCACGCCGCCGACCCAGTGGTGGACCCGGTTGTGGTTCTGCCAGGAGACGCTGCCCCGGCCCCTCCCCCAGCCCTCCAGCTTGTTGCGGAAGCCCCGGGTGACCGTCGAGTTCCAGGGCCAGCTGTCGTACACCGGGTCCGCCAGCGCGAGTTCGAGGTCGCGCGCGGTCGGCAGCCGGAGCGGGGCGCGGGCACGGCCGAGGTCCCGGGTCAGGTACGGCACGTCGGTCACGTTCTCGGTGATCTTCCAGTGGCCCGCCCGGTAGGCGAACGGGCCCGTCATCACCTGCCGGTCCGAGCGCCGTCCGTCGCCGCCGAGCAGATCATCGGTCCACGGCAGGGAGTTCGGCGCCCGGTCCCGGGTCCAGTCCCAGTACGGCACCGTCACCGACGCGTCCACCCTGCGCAGCGCCCGCTCCAGTTCGAGCAGCAGCTTGCGGTGCCAGGGCAGGAAGGACGGCGCCATGTGGGCGGTGCGCAACCGGTGTTCCCGGTCGGCGGAGTTGTGCGCGATGTGCAGCCGTACGAACTCGTCGTACTCACCGCGGCGTTTGACCTCCAGCAGCGCGCCCACGAACCGGCGCCGCTCGGCTCGGGTCAACCTGTTGACGTTCTTCCGTGTGTGGACCACGTACGCCTCCCTCGGGCATCGGCCGGAGGGGTAACCGCCGGGCACACCTTCGGGTCACCGCGCTACGGCCGGACCGGTGACGGGGCGCCGCGCCCGGCGGCGGGCTCAGGACAGCCAGCGCTTCCACACGTCGGGGTGGGCGTCCACCCACTTCCTGGCGGCCTCCTCGGGGCTCAGCTTCTGCTCGGCGATCATCAGGGAGACCTGGTCCTGGTCCTCGGTCGTCCAGCGGAACTTCTTCAGGAAGGCCGCCGCCCGGCCGCCGCCGCGCGCGAAGTCCGCGTTGAGGTACTTCTGCAGCGGGGTGTGCGGATAGGCGCAGGCGACCTTGGCCGCGTCGGCGTCACAACCCTCCTTGTAGGGGGGCAGCTTCACCTCGGTCATCGGCACCTTCTTGAACAGCCACTGGGGCGCGTACCAGTAGGTCAGGAAGGGCTTCTTCTCCTTGGCGAACTGCTTGATCTGGGTGATCTGGGCGGCCTCGGAACCGGCGAAGACGACCTGGTAGTCCAGCTTCAGGTTGCTCACCAGCGCCTTGTCGTTGGTGACGTACGACGGTGAGCCGTCGAGCAGTTGCCCCTTGCCGCCGCTCTCCGCAGTGCGGAACAGCGAGGCGTACTTGTTCAGGTTCTTCCAGTTCGTGATGTCCGGATGCTGCTTGACGAGATAGGTCGGCACGAACCAGCCGATGTGCCCGGTGACCCCGAGGCCGCCGGCCTTGGCGATGGTCTTCTTGTCGTCGACGTACCGCTTCTCCTGGTCGGGGTGGCCCCAGTCCTCCAGGATCGCGTCGACGCGGCCCTGGCTGAGCGCGTCCCACGCCGGGACCTCGTCCACCTGCACGGTCTCGACCCGGTACCCGAGCTTGTGCTCCAGCAGGTACTGGGCGACGGCGACGTTCGCCTGGGCGCCCACCCAGGACTGC
This sequence comes from Streptomyces sp. NPDC006655, assembly GCF_040703965.1. NCBI lineage: Bacteria > Bacillati > Actinomycetota > Actinomycetes > Kitasatosporales > Streptomycetaceae > Streptomyces > Streptomyces sp. NPDC006655. The sequence goes on from NZ_JBEYJU010000096.1 coordinate 14,919, forward strand.
ACGGACAGGGTGACCGTCTTCGAGCCCTGGGCGTTGGCGAACGGCGAGGCCTGCTTCGTCATGTCGGCGGCACCGCAGCCGGTCGCGAGGACCAGGACCGAGGCTGCGGTGACGACAGTGGCGCGGCGCATGGTCACGCTCCCTTCCGCGTACGGCGCTCCGTGGGCTGGGTGACCCGGTCGAGCATCAGCCCGAGGCAGACGATGGCGGCGCCCGCCACCAGCCCCGTCGCCAGGTCGCCCTGGGCGAGACCGAAGGCGACGTCGTAACCCAGCGCGCCACCGCCGACCAGCCCGCCGATGATGACGACGGCGAGGACGAGCACCACGCCCTGGTTGACGGCGAGCAGCAGCGCGGGGCGGGCCAGCGGCAGCTGGACCTGGGTCAGCTGCTGGCGGCCGGTGGCGCCGAGCGAGCGCGCGGACTCCAGGGCGGCCGGGTCCACCTGGCGCAGACCCTGCGCGGTGATCCGGACGACGGCCGGCAGGGCGTAGACGACGGCGGCGGCGACGGCCGGGGCGCGGCCGACCCCGAACAACGCGACCACCGGGATCAGGTACACGAACTGCGGCATGGTCTGGAAGACGTCCAGCACGGGACGCAGGACGCGCTCGACCCGGTCGCTGCGGGCGGCGGCGACACCGGTCGCGAAGCCCAGCACGAGGGTGACGGCGACGGCCGCGAGGACCTGCGACAGCGTGTCCAGCGAGGGCTCCCACACGCCCAGCACGCCGATCGCGGCCATCGCGAGGACGGCGGTGAGCGCGGTGCGCCAGGTGCCGATCAGCCATGCCAGGGCGGCGACCACGAGCAGCACCGCCCACCAGGGCAGCCACTGGAGGCCGTCCCGGAGCGGGTCGAGGACCCAGGTGGTGAAGTGCCCCGCCCAGTCGGCGGTGCCGCCGACGACCGGGACGCCCGAATACAGGTGGGCGGTCATCCAGTCCACGGCCCGGTTGACCGGCTCGGCGAAGTTCAGGGTCCAGGACGCGGGCCAGTCCAGCAGGCCGAGGAGCCGCGCCGCGACCGCGACCGCGACGGTGGCGCCGAGCGCGTACAGGAGACCGGCGGCCGGCCCCCGGGTGTCCCCGCGCTCTCCCGCCGCCGCGGTGATGCGGTCCAGTACGACCGCCAGCAGGACGATCGGGATGCCGGCCGCGAGGGCCGCGCCCACGTCGACGGAGGCGAGCGCCTGGTAGACGCGGTCACCGAGGCCGCCGGCGCCGATGACGGAGGCGATGACGGCCATCGACAGCGCCATCATGATGGTCTGGTTGAGGCCGAGGAGGAGGTCCTTGCGGGCCAGCGGGATACGGGCGGTCAGCAGCCGCTGGCGGCGGGTGGCGCCCAGCGACTCCACGGCCTCCAGGACCTCCGGGTCGGCGCCGCGCAGCCCGAGGGCGGTGAGCCGGGCCATCGGCGGGGCCGCGTAGACGACGGTGGCGAGGACGGCGGCGGGGACGCCGATGCCGAAGACCAGGACGACGGGCAGCAGGTACGCGAAGGCGGGCAGCACCTGCATGGTGTCGAGGACGGGGCGCAGGGCGCGGTGCAGCCGGTCGGAGAGGCCGGCGCCGAGTCCGAGGACCAGGCCGACGGCGACGGACGCCAGTACGGCCACGACCATCAGCGCGAGGGTCTGCATGGTCGGCACCCACATGCCGAGGGCACCGCAGGCGAGGAAGGCGACGGCCGTGCCGGCGGCGAGCCTGGTGCCGGCGACGCGGTGCGCGACCGCGGCGGCGAGCACGGTGACGCCGGGCCAGCCGGCGGCCAGGAGGGCCAGGTAGACGGCGCGGACGGTGAGGACGACGGCGTTGCTGATGTAGCCGAAGAAGTAGAGGAAGAGGGGGTGGGTGTCACGGTTGTCGATGACCCAGTTGCTGGCGGAGGCCAGCGGCTTGGAGAGATCGACGGTGAGGTCGTGCGGCCAGGCCGCGCTGCCCCAGTGGGAGTTGGCGAACGGCACGAGGACCGCCGCGATCACGGCCAGGGCGAGCAGCTTGCGTACGGCCTGGCCGGCGGGGAGGGACAGCCGACGGGGGTTCGGGACACTGATCGTTGCCATCAGACGCCCTCCGGAGTGGTGCGCGCGGTGGCGGGTTTCACTTGCCCGCGCTCACTGGACGCCGCCGCGCCCACCCGTGCCGCCCCAACGGCGCGACTTCCCGCGGCTGGGTGATCATCCGCGGAGGTGGAGGCCGGGGCGGCCGGTGCCGGCGCGCTTTCCGGCGGGCGCTGCGGGTCCTCACCCAGGGGCGCGGGGAACTGCGCGACCGGCCCCCGCTCGGCCGCGGCCGAGGCACTGCCCGCATCGTTCTTCGCCACGACCCCGAGCAACGCGTCGGCGTCCACGACCCCGACGCACCGTTCCCCGTCCACGACCCGCGCCGGGACACCGGCCCCCGCGACCACCTCGATCGCCTCGGCCACCGTCGCGGCCGGCGTGACCGCGGGTCCTTCCCCGCCCTCGCCCGCCGCAGGCGGCCGCATGGCACGGCGCACCGTCATCACCTGCTCGCGCGGTACGTCCCGGACGAACTCGCGGACGTAGTCGTCGGCCGGGGAGCCGACGATCTCCTCGGGGGTGCCCAGCTGCACCACCCGCCCGTCACGCATCAGGGCGATACGGTCGCCGAGCTTCAGGGCCTCGTTCAGGTCGTGCGTGATGAAGACCATCGTGCGGCCCTCCTCACGGTGCAGGCGCACGACCTCCTCCTGCATGTCCCGCCGGATCAGCGGGTCGAGCGCGCTGAACGGCTCGTCGAACAGGAGGACCTCCGGGTCCACGGCCAACGCCCGTGCCAGCCCGACGCGTTGACGCTGTCCGCCGGACAACTGAGCGGGCCTGCGCTGCTCCATGCCTTCGAGGCCGACCTTGGCGACGACCTCCGCGGCCCGCTCGCGCCGCTCGGCCCTGCCGACGCCCTGGATCTCCAGGCCGTACGCCACGTTGTCGAGGACGGACCGGTGCGGCAGCAGCCCGAAGTGCTGGAAGACCATCGCGGCGCGGTGCCTGCGCAGTTCACGCAGCCGGCCCCGGTCCATCGCACGGACGTCCTCGCCGTCGATGGCGATCGTGCCGGCGGTCGGTTCGATGAGCCGGGTCAGGCAGCGCACCAGGGTCGACTTGCCGGACCCCGACAGGCCCATGACCACGAAGACCTCGCCCTTGCGCACGTCGAAGGAGACGTCGCGGACGGCGGCCGTGCAGCCGGTGCGGGAGCGGAGCTCGGCGGGCGGGAGCCCGGTCAGTTCGGGGTCCCCGGGGACGCGGTCGGCCTTCGGGCCGAACACCTTCCACAGTCCGTCGACGGAGAAGACGGGGGCCGCGGTCGGCGACTGGGTCCGGGTCTCGGTCGCACTGGTCATCACGCACCGCCTTTCAGCAGGTCCACGGCCCGCTCGCCGACCATCAGCACTCCGATCATCGGGTTCACGGCCGGCATGGTCGGGAAGACGGAGGCATCGGCGATCCGGATGCCGTCCATGCCTCGGATGCGCAACTCGGGGTCGACCACCGCCAGTTCGTCGTCGATCGCGCCCATCCGGCAGGTGCCGGCCGGGTGGTACACGGTGTGCGCGACCTTGCGGGCGTACTCGCTCAGTTCGGCGTCGCCGACGATCTCGGGGCCCGGGCAGACCTCGCGCTTGAGCCAGCCGGCCAGCGGCTCGGTGCGCGCGATCTCGCGGGCGATGCGGATGCCGTCGACGAGGGTGCGGCCGTCGTAGTCGTCCTCGTCGGTGAAGTAGCGGAAGTCCAGCGCGGGCTTCACGGACGGGTCGGCGCTGGTCAGGTAGAGCCGGCCGCGGCTGTGCGGCTTGGGGATGTTCGGGGTCATCGAGACGCCGTGCGCGGGGCGTCGGTAGCCCAGTCGCTCCGGGTTGTCGGTGAACGGGATCTGGTAGAAGTGGAACATCAGGTCCGGACCCGGGTGTTCGGGGTCGCGGCGGACGAACAGGCCCGCGTCGGAGTCCATCGCGGAGTTCTCCGGTATGGGGCCGTGGGTCTCCCAGACGATGACCGACTCGGGGTGGTCGAGGAGGTTCTCGCCGACGCCCGGCAGGTCCAGCGCGACCGGGATGCCGAGTGCCTCCAGGTCCGCGCGGCGGCCGATGCCCGAGTGCAGGAGCAGGCGCGGGGAGTCGACGGCGCCGGCGCACAGGACGACCTCGCTCCGGGCCCGTATCAGCAGCTCCTCGCCGTCCTTGGTGCGTACCCGGACGCCGTCGGCGCGGGTGCCGTCCAGCTCCAGTCGGTAGGCCCAGGTCTCCAGGAAGATGCGGAGGTTGGGGCGCTCGTCCATGACCGGGTGCAGGTAGGCCACCGACGCGCTGGAACGCTTGTTGGTCTCGGGGTGGTAGGCGAGGTCGAAGAAGCCGACGCCCTCGGTGAACGGCTTGCGGTTGAAGCCCTCGACGCGTGGGACGTCCAGGGCGGCCTGGGCTGCGTCGACGAAGTCGCGGGCGATGGCGTTCCGGTCCTGCTCGTCGACCGGGACGATGTTGTTGAGGAGGCGGGCGAAGTACGCCTCCATCGGGACGGCGCCCCAGCCCTTGGCGCCGGCCGCCTCCCACTCGTCCCAGTCGGAGGGCAGCGGCTTGAAGGCGATGAGCGTGTTGTGGGAGGAACAGCCGCCGAGGACGCGGGCCCGGCTGTGCCGGATGTGGGAGTTGCCGCGCGGCTGCTCGGTGGTCGGGTAGTCGTAGTCGAGGTCGCCGCCGAGCAGGCCCATCCAGCGGCGCAGGGTGAGGACGTCGTCGCGGCCGACGTCGCTGGGGCCGCCCTCGATCACGGCGACGGTGACGTCGGGGTTCTCGGTGAGGCGGGAGGCGATGACGGAACCCGCGGTTCCGCCGCCTATGACGACATAGTCGAATTCCTGTGTGTGATCGGCCATGGGGTGGTTACTCCTGGGGGGTGGGAGAACGGGGCGGAGCAGGTTCGCCGGCGGGACGTTGTGGGGGTTCAGCCGGCGAACCAGCGCACCGGCTTCGGCGCGAGGTTCTGGTAGACGTGCTTGGTCTCGCGGTACTCGGCGAGGCCGGCGGGGCCCAGCTCGCGGCCGGTGCCGCTCTTTCCGAAGCCGCCCCACTCCGCCTGCGGGAGGTAGGGGTGGAAGTCGTTGATCCAGACGGTGCCGTGCCGCAGCCGCCCCGCGACCCGGCGTGCCCGTCCGGCGTCCGTGGTCCACACGGCGCCCGCGAGGCCGTACTCGGTGTCGTTGGCGAGGGCGACCGCCTCGTCCTCGGTGCGGAAGGTCTCGACGGTGAGGACCGGGCCGAAGACCTCCTCGCGCACCACCTTCATCTCGCGGTGGCACTGGTCGAGAACGGTCGGCTCGTAGAAGTAGCCGGTGGCGGGCCGGTCCGGGGACGGCTCGGGGCGCCTGCCGCCGGAGCGCAGCACCGCACCCTCCGCGAGCGCCGACGCCACGTACGCCTCGACCTTGGCACGCTGCTGTTCGGAGACGAGCGGACCGCACTCGACGCCGTCCGCGGTACCCCGGCCGAGGCGGATCTTCGCCGCACGCCGGGCGAGTTCGGCGACGAATCGTTCCCTCAGGGGTTCCTCGACGATCAGCCGCGCACCTGCCGAGCAGACCTGGCCGCTGTGGATGAACGCGGCGTTGAGGGCCTGGTCGACGGCGGTGTCGAAGCCCTCCTCGGTGGCGCAGGCGTCGGCGAAGACGACGTTGGGGTTCTTGCCGCCGAGTTCGAGCGCGACCTTCTTGACGGTGGGCGCGGCGGCCTGGGCGACCTTGATCCCGCTGACCAGACCGCCGGTGAAGGAGACCAGGTCGACGTCGGGGTGCTCGGCGAGGCGGGCGCCCACGCTGTGCCCGGGCCCGGTGACGATGTTGGCGGCACCGGCGGGCAGCCCGGCCTCGGCCAGCAGGCCGATCAGGGCGACGGTGGTCAGCGGGGTGATCTCGCTCGGCTTGATCACGAACGTGTTGCCGGCCGCGAGCGCCGGGGCGATCTTCCAGCTGGCCTGGAGCAGGGGGTAGTTCCAGGGGGTGATCAGGGCGCAGACGCCGATCGGCTCGTGCACGACGACGCTGTGGATGTCGGGCGAGCCCGCGTCCACCACCCGGCCCGCGCCTTCCCCCGCCACCAGGTCGGCGAAGTAACGGAAGGCGTCGGCGACGCAGTCGATGTCGACGCGGCCCTCTTCGACGGTCTTGCCGGCGTCCCGGCTCTCCAGCAGGCCGAGTTCCTCGCGGTCGCGGACGAGCAGGTCGGCCACCCGGCGGAGCAGGGCGGCGCGCTCGGCCACGGGGGTGCGGGGCCAGTCGCCGGTGTCGAAGGCCCGGCGGGCGGCGGCCACCGCCGACTCCGCGTCCTTCTCGTCGCCTTCCGCGACCACGGCGAAGGGCAGGCCGTCCGCGGGGTCGATGATCTCGCGCGTCGCGCCGGAGGCGGCTTCCAGCCACTCGCCTCCGACCTGGATGGTCGCTCGTACGGTTCTGTCGGCCATGATCGGTATTGCCTTCCGTTCCTGGTCAGTGCCCCTGTGTGACCTTGAGGTCACACTCGGACACCGTCACCGCCTGCCCTCGGACGCGGATTGCATGCGCAATCGGTGGCCGAAAGTGTGCTGCATCACGGAACAGTCGGACAAAGCGGCGCGAAAAGGCTACCGAACCGGCTCGGTTTCAGCCCTTGGCACCGGAGGGCTCGCCGTGGGAGGCGTGCCGGGGGCGGGTCTTGGTCGAGATCTGGCCGACGAGTTCCCAGAAGCACACCAGGGCCGTGACCGGCGGAATCCCGAAAATCACTAAGGACAACAGGGCGTGCGAGGAGTGGCTCACACAGAGCGCCACGGCCATGAGGGAGGCCGCCAGCACCACGCACCAGGACCGTCGCGCACTCCGCCGCTGGGCGGTGGCCCGCAGCACGGACAACGCCGCCACGAACCAGGGGCCGTACACCGTCAGCGGCCAGTACAGGGCGAGCCGTACGGGCAGCACCGAGGAGGCGATGCCGCGCAGCTGGCCGTAGGAGTAGCAGACCGACCACGCCAGCATGAGGACCGCGCACGCGGAGACCGCGACGATCAGCAGGGTGATGTGGGTCAGGCGGCGGCCGCCGTCGAGCAGGTGGGACTCCTGGCGGAGCCGGCGGCGGCCGGGCCTGCGCGGGGCCGGGACGTCCAGCAGGGTGGTGGCCGCACTCACACCGGCCGGTGCGGACAGTATCTGGGCCAGTTCCTCGACCGGGTCCCAGTCGTTCGGCGCGACATCGGGCTCGGGGGCGACCCAGGCGTGGTCGTAGAGACCGGTGTGCTCATAGAGACCGGGGTGGTCGTACAGGCCGGGGTGATCATAGAGACCCGTGTTGTCGTAGAGGCCGGTGTCGTGCTGAATCCCGTCCATCTGATAAACCTCCGCACCGTGCTTCAGGCCCCGTACAGATCTGCCATGGTCCGCCGATATTCATTTTCCATCGCGTTGATTCTCTTCAGGAAATCATCGAGCAGGTCCGAGCATGAGGTGATATCCATACTGCCGGGCCAGCGGAGTACGGTGGTCGGGTGATCTTCGGCGATGCGCCAGTCCAATCGCGTCACGGTCACCTAACGACCGGTGCAGGGGACGGGGTTTGGGGCGTTCGGGGGAATTCGCGTCACCCGGAAGAGAACCTATTGAATACCTGGGGCGCCGCAATTGGGAAATTCTGAATATGCGGGTGGTTACCTTCCGTGAAATTCGGATGGCGGCTCAGTCGGTCGAGGGGAGGGCGTCACAAACCGTGTCCGGCGGGCAGAACCAGTCGACCGCTGTCGTCAGATAGGCCAGCTCGTCGTCGCCGCCCCCGGCCTCGGGGCCGTACGAGGCGATGGCGTAGACCTTGCCGTCCTGCCCGACGAACCGTTCGTCGACGACGTGCCAGGTGCCGAGGTCCGGCTCCCCGCTGATCGTGTCGGCCAGGTACTCCAGACGGGAGCCGGTGAAGCGACCGTCGTCGAGGGTCGTCAGCGCGAGTTCCTTGAAACCGCGCGGCTTGGGGGTCTGGTCGGAGAGGTAGAGCTCGAAGGAGGCGGCGGGGGTGGCTTCGGCGACCTGGTAGACCTGAAGCCGGTGCTCGCGGTCGGGGCTGCGGTAGCTGACCACGGCGAAGCCGTACGAGGAGGCGACGGTGGAGCGCGTCCAGCCCTCGGGGACGGCGATCCGGAAGCCCTCGGTGTCGTGGCGCAGCCGGTAGCCCGCGGGGGGCGTGGCGGCCGACGGGGAGGCGGATTCCGTGGGCGGTTCGGAGGTCTGGTCGGAGGTCCGGGTGGAGGGCGCCGAGCGCTTCGGGGTGACGGAGGCGGCGGCCGCGGCGGGCTTGTGGCCGTCCCCCTCGCCGACCACCAGGGTCAGCACCAGGCTCACGGCCACACCCACGACGGCGGCCCCCACGACCACGGCCCACACCGTCCGCCGCCCGGCCCCCCGGGACCCCACGACCGCCGGCCGAGGAGGAATCGGCGCAGCATGCGGCCGCCCGACCGCCCCGGACAGGGGAGACCGAGCGGGGCCGTGAGCGGCGGACGACTGCGCGGGAACGACGGCGGGCGGCGGGGTGGGGGTACCGGCGGCGGGCGGCCAGGCGGGCGGGGTGCCGACGGCGGGCGGCAGGGCGGGAGTGCCGGCGACGGGCGGCAGGGCGGGAGTGCCGACGGCGGGCGGCGGGGTGTCGATCGCACGCGCCTGCGCCGGGCCGTCCGCGACGGGCGGCCAGGCGGGTGGGGCGCCGACGGGCGGCCAGGCCGGGGGCGGCTGGGAGGGGGCGTCGGTGGCGGGCGGGGGTGTGTCGACCGCACGCGCCTGCGCCGGGCCGTCGGCTGCGGGCGGCAGGACGGACGCGTCGGCGGCGGGCGGCTGTTGGGGGGCGTCGGCGGCGGGCGGCCAGGCTGGTGGGGTGGCCGGCGCCTGTTTGGGGGTGTCTGCGGTGGGTGCGGGTGGCGGGGTGGGGGGCGGCTCCGGCGCTGTCGCAGCCGGCCGGGGTATCGGTTCTGTCGGTGCCGTGGGGGCTGACCACGGGTCGGTGGGGCCCGTCCACCACTCCTGGGGGCCTGCCGGGGCGGGCGGTGGCGTGGGTGGTGGGGTGGCCGGTGTCGCGGTGGAGTGGGCGTCGACGTCCTCCCAGCGCTGTGCGGCCTCGTTCCAGTGGCCCGTTCCCCCGTTGCTCATCGTCGCCCTCTCACATCCCCAGCAGCCCGGCCAGGGCGCCCGCCGAGGCCAGCACGCCCAGCAGGGCCTGGGAGTCGGCGAGGAGTTCACGCAGACGCTCCCGGCGGGTCGGCCCCGCCTGCCCGGTGCTGGTGATCTCGTCCTCGGTCTCGGCGAGCGCCGTCCCCAGCGCCGCCGTCTGCTCGGTGCCCCGCACCCGCGCGAGGTCGGCGCGCAACTCCCGTACGGCGGCGAGGAGTTCCGCGTCCACCTGAGTGTCACCGGCCCCGTGATGGTGGCTCTCGGCGTGCGCGTGGCTGCCGATGGCGAACGTGCTGCCGGACACGTTGCCCATGCTGACCTGCGGTTCTTCACTGCCCATTGCCGTCGGCCCCCTTCTGGTGCGAGACGCTGCTCGCGGTGGCGTGGCTGCCCACCGCGAACGTGGAGTTCTCGACGCGGCCGATGCTCACGTCGTTGCTGACATTGACGATCTTCTGGACGAACTCGCCGGTCTCGTAACCGGCTTCGGCGAGCGCGGCCCGCACCCCGTGCGCCACCCGGTCCTGGATGCTGCGCAGGTACCGGACGACGTCCATCTCCTGGAAGTGGGATCCGACGTCCACCGCGCCCAGTTCGCGCACGGACAGCGCGGGCCCCTCGGGCAGCGCGCCCGCGTGGCCGCCGGTCAGCAGCCGCCAGACGTACACCGCGCCCCGGCCGAGCTGGGCGAGGGAACGGCCGACGGAGCCGGGGACCCGCACGGCCGCGGCGGCGGACTTGCCGAGCCAGTTGTTGTTCCGGAACCGGTGGGCCGTACGGTCGGCGTTCTTGAACTCCGCGCGAACCGGCGTCAGTACGTGCGGGGCGACCTCCAGCACGAGCATCCGGCCCTGGGTGTGGACGCGCACGAACACCGTGACGACCACCTCCTCCTCCCAGCCGCCGACCCGGACGCGCAGGAAGTGCCGGCGCTTCTCGGCGCCCTCCTCGACGGCGCGCGCCCGGTGCTCCTCGAAGGCCTGCGCGGTGTACGGCGCCTGGTCCCGGCTGCGCAGCCCCTCGGCGGGCAGGAACACGCACTCGTCGATCTCCAGCTGGCGCAGCCGGTCGCGGGCGCCGGGTCCGGCGTACTCGGCCGGGATGCGCAGCTGTTCGAGCAGCGGGCGGACCCGCCCCAGGACCGCGCGGTTGCCGAGCGGCTGCCGCTCCTTCTTCAGCTCGTCCCGCTTCAGTTCGACGGCCAGCACCCAGCTGTTGTAGGCGGCACCGGCCCCGCAGAACGGGTCGGCCTCGTTGTAGATGATCAGCGGAGCGTCCTGTTCGAGCCGGATGCGCTGCTTGAGCCGCTGGAAGCGCGGGTTCTCCGCCTTCTCGGCCGGGTCGTTCGCCGCGTCCGGGAAGCGTTCCGGGGACAGTTCGGCGGCCAGCACCCGGGTGAACCGGGTGCGCTGGGCGTGCTCGCACAGCGCGATGCCGGCGAGTACGGCGAGGGTGAGCCAGGCGTGCCAGGGCTGCGCCAGCCCGCCGACACCGCCGAGGCCGGGGACGAGCAGGTCTCCCCAGCCGGGGGAGCCGGAGGAGCCGGAGTAGCCGTCGTAGGAGTTGGACGAGTCGTACGAGCCGTAGGGCGACGAGCCGCTGTCCGAGCCGCCCCCGAACGCGATGACGAGGGTCAGGACCAGGGCGATGGTGAAGAACACCCGGCCCCACCAGCGCACCAGGAAGGTCGCGAGCAGCCGGTAGAACGCGGGCACCATGGTGAGACCGTCGATCCGGGGGGCGGCGGCGAGGGCGATGCCGGGCAGCAGGAAGAACCCGAGCAGCCAGCCGCTGAGCGGCAGCCCGACCACCCACAGTCCGAGGATCGCGGCGGCCCAGGCCAGCTCCTGGCGGCGGGCGCGCAGCGCGTGGGCGAGGACGCGGGCCGCGTCGAAACCGAGCGAGGGGGCCGCGATCCGCTGTTCGTTGAGGTGGAGCTCCTCGATGACCCGGTCCCGGTAACCGGCGTCCAGGTAGGTGCCCGCGCACAGCAGCCGGGTCGCCTCGCTGGCGTAGGGCGGTGTGGGCGGCAGGGCGGGAGGCGCCCCGGCGGGCGCTCCCGGGTGTGGCTGTTGTGGCACGTAAGCGGTGCTCACGCGATCCCCCGATGCGTGTGAAATGCGTTGTCAGACGTCGTGTTGACAGACCATCAGCATAGAGGGGCGACCGTGACCGGCGATACGGATTTCACCGAAGACACCGCTGGTCAGCAGTCGGCCGACGGCTCCTGTCCGACCCGCGCGCCGGTCAGCAGCTCCCGTACGCAGCCGCGCAGCCAGGCGTGGGCCGGGTCGGCGTCGTGGCGGGGATGCCAGGCCAGTGCGAGGGCGATCGGCGGGAGCGGGAGCGGCACCTCGAAGGTGACCAGGCCGAGCGCGGCGGCCAGCGGCACGCTCCAGGAGCTGATCAGTCCGATCAGGTCGGAGTCGCGGATCACGAAGAGGGAGGCCGGGAAGGTACCGACGGTGCCCACCACCCGGCGCCGCAGGCCGAGTTCGGCGAGAGCCACGTCCACCGGACCGTGCAGCCTGCCGCGCCGCGACACGTTCAGGTGACCGGCCGCGGTCGCGAACCGCTCGGGCGTCGGCTCGCCGTCCAGCAGCGGGTGCCCGGCCCGCACGACACCGAGCATGCGGTCCTCGTACAGGTGCTCCACGCGCACCTCGGGCAGGGTGGTGTCGACCACCCCGACCTCCAGGTCGGCGGTGCCGTGCCGCAGGACCGGCGCGTCGACGTGGCTCTCGGTGAGGAAGCGGACACGGATGCCGGGCGCCTCGGCGGCGGCGCGCGCGAACAGGGCCGGCCCGAGGCTGCCGGCGATCGCGTCGTGCCCGATGATCGTGAGGGTCCGGGAGACGGTCCGCAGATCGGTGTCCCGGCCCGGCGCGAACAGCGCCCGTGCCCGCTCCACCACCGCGCTCACCTCGGCCCGCACGGCCAGCGCGTACGGGGTGGGCACCAGGCCGCGCCCGGCGCGCACCAGCACCGGGTCGCCGAGCGCCCTGCGGATCCGGCCGAGGGTACGGCTCATGGCCGGTTCGGACAGGTGCAGCCGGCGGGCGGCACCCCGCACGCTCTGCTCCTCCAGGAGCACGTCCAGGGCGGCCAGCAGGTTCAGGTCGAGGCTCCCGGGTCCCGGGGCGCCGTCCGCCCCCGACCGGGGCGTGGATTGCGTCATGCGCAATGGTTCCTTGCAGAAGTTGCACTGGAAAGCAGGTCGGCGCCGAGCCTACGGTGACAGGGCATCCCCCACCACCCGTCCAGCTCCCGGGAGGAGCCGTGCCCACGCACGCCCCGAAACGCCCTGTCCTGCTCACCCTGTGCGCCTGCGTGCTGGTCGCCCAGAGCATGGTCGCCGCCGTCAACCTCCTCATCCCCGAACTCGCCGCGTCCTCCCTGCACCCGTCGCACAGCCAGATCCTGTGGACCGTCGACGCGTACGTCATCGCCTTCGCCGGCCTGCTGGTCCCGGCCGGAGCGGCGGGCGACCGGTACGGCCGCAAGGGCGCCCTGCTCACGGGCCTCGCCCTGTTCGCGGCGGGCGCCGCCACCAGCGCGCTCGCCCCCGACGCCGCCGCGCTGATCGCGGGCCGTGCCCTGTCCGGCGCCGGGGCGGCCCTGATCACCCCGGCCACCCTGTCGGTCCTGATCCAGCTGGCCGCCCCGGAGCACCGCGCCCGCGCCCTGGCCTCCTGGACGCTGGCGATCGGCCTGGGCGGCGCGGCCGGCAACATCGGCGGCGGCCTGGTCGGCCAGTTCCTGTCCTGGCGGCCCCTGTTCGCGGCGATGGTGCCGCTCGCCGCCCTGCTCGCGTTGGCGGTGGCCGTCACCGTCCCGCGCACCGCGCGCTCCGCGCACGGCAACCTGGACCCGCTCGGCACCCTGCTCCTGGCGGCGGGCCTGGTGGCGCTGCTGTTCGGCATCATCGAGGGCCCCGGCCACGGCTGGACGTCCGCCGCCGTCCTGGGCGCGTTCGCGGCGGGCGCCGCGCTGGTCGGGGGCTTCACGGCGCACGCCCTGCGCTCGCCGGAACCCCTCTTCGACCCGCGGGTGTTCCGCTCCGCCCGTCTGCGCTCCGCGACCCTCGGCACGGCCACCGGCTTCTTCGGCCTGTTCTCCCTGTTCTTCCTCAACTCCCAGTACCTTCAGGGCGTCAAGGGCTACGGCGCCGCCGTCACCGGCGTCGCGATCATGCCGCTGACGGTCGGCATGGCCCTGGTCCCTAAGCTCGCCGCGCGCTGGGCGGACCGGCCGCGCCCGGTCGTCGGCGCCGGACTCGCCCTGATCGGTCTCGGCCTGCTCGGCGCGTCCACCGTCGGCGCGGCCACGCCGTACTGGACGTACGCCTGCTGGCTGCTGGTCGTCTCGGCCGGCACCGGGCTGTCCATGCCGGCCCTGACCCTCGGGGTCGTCACCTCGCTCCCGCCGCACCAGGCGGGTCTCGGCTCCGGTCTCGGGACCACGGCGCGCGAGACGGGGGCGGCCCTCGGGGTCGCGGTCACCGGCACCGTCCTGTCCGCCCACACCGACCTGGCCTCGGGCATGGGACCGGCGCTGCGCACGGTCGCCCTGCTGGTGCTGGCGGCGACGGCGCTCGTGGTGGCCGGATACGACGGCCGGACACCGACGCGCAGTATCGCGTCCGGCCGCAAACGCGTACTGTCGCGTTCGTCCGGTGCCTGGACAACTCCCGTCACCACAAGGCCTGTTGAGGAGCCATCATGCCCGCTCTCCTGAACCCCGTGCTCGATCTGCTGACCCTGCGCGGCACCGTCACCGAGGCCGAGCGGATCACCGCCTCGATGCGCCGCCTGCGCATCGACGGCGACCAGCTCGCCGGGCTCGACGTCCGCCCGGGGCAGCAGGTCCGGGTGCTGGTCACCGGCCTGACCCTGCGGACGTACTCCGTCTGGCGCTACGACCCCTCGGGCGTCGTCGAGTTGTGCGTGCTGGACCACCCCGAGGGCGGCCCGGGGGCCCGCTGGGGGCGCACCGTCGAACCGGGGGAACAGGTCAGGCTGCGCGGGCCCGAGGGCACGTTCACCCTGCGCCCGGAGGCCGCCCGTCATGTCTTCGTCGGCGACGAGACGGCCTCGGTCGCCTTCGGCGCGATGCTCGCGGCGCTGCCCCGGGAGGCCGAGGTCTCCGGCTGCGTGGAGACCCGGACGGCCGCGGACCGCCTGCCGCTCCCCCGCGCGGACCGGCTCGACTGGACGCTCCGGGGCGGCACCTCACTTGCGGAGGCGGTACGGAGGCTCGCTCCCGAACCGGGCGGGACGGCGTACGTCGCCGGGGAGGCGCGGGCCGTACAGGCGGTGCGGAGGGTGCTGGTCCAGGAAGCGGGCTGGGACCGGCGGGCGGTGCTCACCAAGCCGTTCTGGACACCGGGGAAGAAGGGGATGGAGTGACACGCTCGGGGCGTCGCTCCGGGCGCGGCGCCCAGAACACCGGGCACCGGAGGGGCCGAAGGAGACGGGGAGTCCCGGCACCCCGACCGGCGCCGTCTCCCCCGCGCCTGCCGCCGGGCCCGTCCCGGGGGACGCCGGGGACCGCTCTCGGCGGTGGCGGCCGGAACCGGAACGGGCCCCGCTCCGGTTCGAGACCGGAACGGGGCCCGTGGGGTGCGGGGGGCTCAGATGAGGCCGAGGGCGCGGACCGCCTCGCGCTCCTCCGTCAGCTCCTGCACCGACGCGTCGATGCGGGCGCGGGAGAAGTCGCTGATCTCCAGGCCCTGGACGATCTCGTACCGGCCGTCCTTGGTGGTGACCGGGAAGGAGGAGATCAGGCCCTCCGGGACGCCGTAGGAGCCGTCGGACGGGATGCCCATGGAGGTCCAGTCGCCGTCGGCGGTGCCGTTGACCCAGGTGTGGACGTGGTCGATCGCGGCGTTGGCTGCGGAGGCCGCGGAGGACGCGCCGCGGGCCTCGATGATGGCCGCGCCGCGCTTGGCGACGGTCGGGATGAACTCCTCGGCCAGCCACTTCTCGTCGTTCACGACCTCGGCGGCGTTCTTGCCGGCGACCGTGGCGTGGAAGATGTCGGGGTACTGGGTGGCGGAGTGGTTGCCCCAGATGGTCAGCCGCTTGATGTCGGCGACCGTCGAGCCCGTCTTCTTCGCGAGCTGGGTCAGCGCGCGGTTGTGGTCGAGGCGGGTCATCGCGGTGAAGCGCTCGGCCGGTACGTCCGGGGCGGCGGCCTGGGCGATCAGCGCGTTGGTGTTGGCCGGGTTGCCGACGACCAGGACCTTGATGTCGTCCGCGGCGTGGTCGTTGATGGCCTTGCCCTGGGGCTTGAAGATGCCGCCGTTGGCCTCCAGGAGGTCGCCGCGCTCCATGCCCTTGGTGCGGGGGCGGGCGCCGACGAGGAGGGCGACGTTGGCGCCGTCGAACGCGACGTTCGGGTCGTCGGAGATGTCGATGCCCTGGAGCAGCGGGAAGGCGCAGTCGTCGAGCTCCATCGCGGTGCCCTCGGCGGCCTTGAGCGCCGGGGTGATCTCCAGGAGGCGGAGCCGGACCGGCACGTCCGCGCCGAGCAGCTGGCCGGAGGCGATGCGGAAGAGCAGGGCGTAACCGATCTGGCCGGCCGCGCCGGTCACGGTGACGTTCACGGGAGTGCGGGTCATGGCGTTCTCCGTATGACAGCTGGCGGTGGGCGTCCTTGCCCTGGGTGCCCTGGGGTGCGGACGTACAAATGATCGATCTCTTGGTATCAAGAGATCCACCGGTCAGGCTATCGCGCATCGCGGATGCCGGAGGTGGAGGGGTGGGTGTGGCTCACCCCACAGCAACAGAGGCGGCCGCCCGTCCGGGAGAGGGTGGGACGGGTCGGCCGCCACTCGGGGGTGCCGGTGACCGGACTCCCGTGGGGGGGTACCGTTCGCCTGCCCGGGATGCGGCGCGGCATTCCCGGACGCCGCGGTTTTCGCCGCGGTTTTCTACGAGGTGCACGCCGTCCGCCCCGACGCCAGCGTGGCGCAGGCCTTCACCGCCGTCGCGTCCCGCACCGCCACCATCGGCGTGTACGCGATGGTGTCGCCGGTGGCCGTGATGTCGCCGCGCTCCGTGACCGTACCGGCGGTGACCCGGACCGAGTCGCCCCGGGTGGCGCCGGTGATACGTCCCCAGGCGGCACCGCAGGTCCTGCTGTACCGGACCTCCAGGGTGGTCGCGCCGACCGCGAGGGTCTTCGCGGTGGTCACGAGGTCCCCGCTGCACCCCATGGCCTCCGCGTCCTTGCCGGTGCAGCCGGCGCCCGCGCACTTCACCCCGGCCGGCAGGCGGGTGCCCGCGGTCGACGACGGGGCGGCGGAGGTGCCCGTGCCCTGGTTCTTCCTCCCGGCGTCGCCGTTGCCGGTGAGGAAGAGGACGCCGGCGACGACCACGGCCGCCCCGACGACCCCGGCGAGGAACATGGTCAGCCGCCGGCGCCTGTCGTCCGGCGGCACCGGCCCACGGGGTGCCGCCGGCCCCGGCGCGCCCGTCCCCTCCCGGTCGCGGCGGTCGGCGTCGGGGGCCGTCGGCTGGGGCGGGATGGTGGGCGAGACCCCCGCGGGTCCGGCGATCCCCGACATCGCGACGGCGCCGCCCGCGCGCCGCGGCGCCCTGCCCCCGGCGGCGGGGCCGGACGTGGCCGGCGGCGCCCCGAACTCGCCGAGCGCGGCCCGCGCCTGGGAGATCCGGATCGCCTCCATGGTCATGTCGTGGCGCATCTCCGAACGGCTCCAGGCCCGCTCGGCCAGCTCCCACATGGTGGTCAGGTGGACGGGGTCGGTACCGGTGACCTCGGCGAGCGCGACGATCGCGCCCTTGGGTGCCAGCAGCCGGCCGCCCAGGTAGCGCTCCCAGGACGTCCTGCTGTAGCCCGTGCGGTCGGACACTGCCGCGACGCTCAGGCCGCCGCGGTCCACGAGCCGCCGCAGCTGGGTGGTGAACTCCTTGACCTGCGGATCGAGTTCATCCGGCAGGGCCTTCCACCGAGGCATTGCTCCCCCTCTGCACCGTCGCACGCCGACCCGGTAGGTCCGACGGGCCGTCGACCCGCCCCCGCTGGGACACGTTAGCCCGGTCGCGCGGTGACGCGGCGATCTGTCCGCCGATTTGTCAACACATCGACACAGCGGTCATCCGGTCGTGACCTCCCAGGTCACAGGGGCCTCAGTTCACCCGAGAACCACGACCGCGGCGACCGCCCCGAGGAGCAGCACGAGCAGCAGCACGATCGCGAGGAGCAGCAGCCGCACGTGCGGGTGCGCGGCGGGTTCCGGCTCCGGGCGGTCCCACCAGGGGAGCGTCGGGTCGTCCTCGTACTCCTCGGTGCCCGGCGGGCGGTCCGGCGCGGTCGCCGGGCGCGGCCAGGCCTGGACGGCCAGTTCCCAGCGCACGGCGTGCCGTTCGGCGTCCGCGTCCGCCAGGCCCGCGACCCGGCACAGCGCGACCACGGCCTGCCGCGGCGGCGGCTGCACGGCGTTGAGGTACCGCTGCCAGGAGGACTTGCTGTACGCGGTCCGGGCGCCCAGCGCGACCAGGCTGAGTCCGGTGTCGTCCTTGAGGAGCCGCAGGTGCTCCACGAAGTGCCGCACCTCCGGCGGGAGCCCCTGGGGCAGCGGCTGCCAGCCGCCCATCACGCACCTCCACGGCTTGCCTCGCCGCCAGTTGGTCGAGTTCGTCGCCAGTCCAGAGCGGGTGACGACGGGGGGCGTCCCGATGGTTCCCGCAGGCCGTCGCCGTGCGGGCGGCCCGTGGGACGGGCCGCCGCGCGGTCTCAGCCACCGTGGCGGCCCGGCGTCACCAGTCCCGTCTCGTAGGCCACCACCACCGCCTGCGCCCGGCTGCCCAGGTCGAGCTTGGTCATGGTGCGGTTGAGGTGGGTCTTCACGGTCGCCTCGCTGATGTAGAGGCGATCGGCGATCTCCAGGTTGGACAGGCCACGGGCGGTGAGCTTGAGGACCTCGACCTCGCGGGAGGTCAGCACCTGGAGGTCGGGCGGCGGCCCGGCACCGGGGTCGGGGCCGCGCTGCCGGGCGAACGCCTCGACCAGGCGCCGGGTGACGCTGGGCGCGAACAGGGCGTCACCGCCGTCCACCGCGGTGACGGCGGCCAGCAGCCGTTCGGGGCCGGAGTCCTTGAGGAGGAACCCCGAGGCGCCGGCGCGCAGGGCGCCGTACACGTACTCGTCGAGGTCGAAGGTGGTGAGCACGAGGACCCGCGGTGCCGGTCCCGTCGCCTCGGCGAGGATGCGCTCGGTGGCCTCGATGCCGTTCAGCCCCGGCATCCGGATGTCCATCAGGACCACGTCGGGCCGGGTCTCGGCGGCCAGCCGCACCGCCTGCGCGCCGTCCCCGGCCTCGCCGGCCACCTCGAACCCGGGAGCGGCCTCCAGCAGCCCCACCAGACCCGCGCGGATGAGGAACTGGTCGTCGACCACGAGCACTCTGGTCATCCGGTACGGTCGTCCCCCCGCCGTGCGAGTGCGGCCGAGGTCGGCAGGGTCAGCTCGACCGCGAAGCCGCCCTCGGAGCGTGGGCCGACACCGATCGTCCCGCCGTAGAGCTTGGCCCGCTCACGCATGCCAATCAAGCCGTGGCCTGCGCCCGTTCGCACTCTGTCCGGATTCACCCCCTCCCCGTCGTCGAGGACGGACACGGTCAGCTCGTGCGGGCCGTACCGCAGCAGCACGCGCGCGTGCGCGTGGCCGGCGTGTTTGAGGACGTTGGTGAGCGCCTCCTGGACGACGCGGTAGGCGCACAGTTCGACACCGGGCGGCAGCGGGCGGGGCTCGCCCTCGACGGTGTACGCGACGGACAGTCCGCCGCTGCGCACCCGTTCGACGAGTTCGGCCAGCCGCTCCAGGGTCGGCATCGGGGCCCGCTCGGCGGCCTCCGGGTCCTGTTCGCGCAGCACCTGGAGCATGCGCCGCAGCTCCTCCAGGGCCTCGCCGCTGGTGTCCGCGATGGCGCCGAGGGCGCCCCGTGCCTTGCCGGGGTCCGACTCGAAGACGAACCTCGCCAGCCCGGCCTGCACCGAGATCACCGACATGTGGTGGGCGACGACGTCGTGCAACTCCCGTGCTATCCGCCCGCGCTCCTCCGCCACCGCGCGCCGCGCCCGCTCGGCCTGCTCGGCCCGCAGCCGCCGGGTGAGTTCACCGGAGCGCTGGGCGAGGTGCCCGAACCAGAGCAGCACCGTGCAGTACAGCAGAGCCTGCATGGCGACGGAGGGCATCGAGGAGCGCGCGGTGACGAGCCCGCCGTACAGCCAGGTGCCCGCCATGCACACGGCACAGCCGACGGCGATCCGGACCGGCCGTACCGACGCGACCGTGTACAGGGCCAGCATGGAGCCGAAGCTGCACACCACGGGCCAGTAGCCGAAGCTGATGTAGACGATCGACGCGCACTGCACGACGGCGAACACCTGGAGCGGCCACCGCCCTCGCAGCGCGGTGGGCAGATGCGCGAGACCGACCAGCGCGTAGGCACGCGCGTCCAGCGGCGGCCAACCCTGGGTGGGCGACTCCCGCCCCAGCAACACGGCCGTCACGACCGTCATGCACGCGATCAGCGTGTCGACGGCGAGCGGGGGCGGGGTGCGCGGTCGCATCGCCGCAGCGTAACGCGGGGCTCGAAGCGACCGAGTCAGTCTCCGGACGTACCGCGGAAGTTGTAGACGGTTCAATCGGGGGTGGGATTCGCCGAACCCGCCGGATCCCTACTTTCGAACCCGGGGGGAAGCAGGCCCGCACCCACCGGGGGAGGTGCGGGCCACGCCCTGGGTCCCGGACAGCCCCTAGTAGGACTCCGTTAGGTTGCTCTGGCTCTCAGGTTTGGGCTGGTGGTGGATGTTCTGGGCAGGGGGCGGTGGCAGGTGGTGCAGGTGCCG
>NZ_JBEYJU010000097.1:0-34440 GCF_040703965.1 Streptomyces sp. NPDC006655
CCCGCCGTGCGGTAACGGATCTTGTAAAGGTGAGGACACTTCGACCACCGCGACCGCGGATGCTCACACTCCTTGAAAAACGAACCCATCCCACGAACCAAGGAAACCAATGCAAACCCCAGTGATCGATTCAGAATACCCCGGAACCCAGGAAGCTCCTCACCAGTGATCTACACGCTGTTGCCTGACCCACGATTCCACCTCCGACACCTCGAATCGAATCTTCGAATTCGACCCGACACCAAAACGGTAAGCAGGAATTCCATACCGCTTGGCATTTTTATAGAGCCAAGATACAGATACACCCAGATACTTTGCAGTTTCTCGCATATCCATATATTTAGTCACTGAAGGCGTGCTGCGCATTTACTCGTTCTCGATTCGTCAGCGGGTCCGGTATCCCTTGCGAATCCAATGGTCCGAAGGATCAGCCGTTTGCCCAGGCTGCGATCGTTGTATATGTTGCGCCCGCAGCGCTATTGCCCCGCGCTACGTCATCCGCACTGGCGTAGAAAGGACTATCGTCCAAGCGGCTGCGCCGGTGCGAGCTACGTAGAGGCCGCCACGTCGGCTTGACCAGGCGACGCGTTCAACACACGCTCACCGCCGCCGCCTGCTCGGCCGGGCCAGGTGGGGTGCCAACACCGTGCCCGCGAGGGAATTGAGCCTGAACCAGTTGAGCCCGGCTCAGGCGCGGACTGGCGGCGGCTCCTTCGGCACTTGAGGACTGCGTCGACGCCCACACATTGCTCGTGCTCCGGGGAGTTGCGCGGGCTGAGGCAACTCTCCTGATCCGCGGCACGCTTCCGCAGCACAGGTCCGCACGGCAGGATCCTCCTCATGAGGATTCTGGTCATGGGCGGGACATGGTTCCTGGGCAGGCACATTGCGAAGAGCGCGCTGAGGGAGGGGTGGGAGGTCACCACCTTCAACCGGGGGCGCTCCGGCCGCGATGTGGACGGCGTGGAGATGGTCCACGGGGACCGTACGAGTCGCGAAGACCTCGAGCGCCTCGCCGGGCACGGGCCCTGGGACGCCGTCATCGACACCTCGAGCTCCGACTTCCCGCCGCGAGACGTGCTCACGGCCGCCACCGCGCTGCGCCCAGCCGCGGCCCGCTGGGTGCACATCTCCACGGTGTCCGTGTACGAAGGGTGGCCGCACCAGCCGCTCACCGACGCCTCTCCGCTCCTCGACTGCCCGGCGGACGCCGATGAGTCGTACGGCTACACGGGTGAGGACGGTTCGCCCACCCAGTACGGCTTCCAAAAAGCGGGCGGGGAGCGCGCCGTGGCCGAGGCCTTCGGCGACGCCGCGGTGTTCCTGCGGCCGGGTGTGATCCTGGGGCCCGGCGAGTACGTGGGCCGACTGCCCTGGTGGCTCGAGCGTGCCCAGCGCGGCGGCCGCATCCTTGCACCGGCACCGGCCGACCGGCGCATTCAGCCGGTCGACGTGCGCGACGTCGCCGACTTCGCGCTGACGATGGCGGCCAGCGATGCGAGTGGCGGCTACAACGTCATCCACCCCGACGGGATCAGCTTCCGCGGCCTCCTGGAGGCCTGCCTGCACGAGACAGGCGGCGCTGGCGCCCCGGTCTGGGCGGACCCCGCGGTCCTGATCGACCAGGGCGTCAAGCAATGGACGGAGCTGCCACTGTGGCGAACCCATGCGGGTGTGTGGGCCGTTGACGCCAGCCGCGCCGTGGCGGCGGGCCTGACCTGTCGGCCGATCGTCAAGACGGTCCGCGACACGTGGCGGTGGTGGGCGGCCGACGGTCGCCCTGTGGACCATCCGCGATGGGCGGACCACGGGATCGCCCCGGAGAAGGAGGCGAAGATCCTTGCCTCGCTCGGCTAGGCCTCGAGTTGCAGCAGCGCGGGGCCAGTGAGCTGATGCGCGGTCGCGGCGCGGGTGAACTCCTCTACACGGCCGCGTAGTTCACGAGCCGTCTGCGCCTGGCGGACATCGGGCTGCGTGAGGAAGTGCTGGATCTGCCCAGTCCGGGCCAGAACACCGGTCACACGCTGGTCGGCCGGGATGCCCCACAGTGGCACCAGCGCATCCGCGGCACCGTCGACGTCGTTGGCCAGGAGTCGCGCCATGGCAAGGTCCGCGGACGCGCCCCCGAGAACGTGTGCGGACCGCTGCTCTTCCGGCCGCCGCCCGATGAGATCGAGGGCCCGGCGCGCCGACTGCTCAGCCTGTGCCGCGTTGTGGGCCAGGAGTGCGGTCGAGCTGGTGGACATGGCCAGGCGCTCCGGGGTGAAGCCGAATTCGCCCCCGATACCATCGTGCAGGTCGTCGCGCACACCAGTGTCGACGTCCTCGGACATCCGGATCACATGCTGGGCGGCCTCCGCGTCGCCGAGGTAGCCGAGAGCGCGAGCTTCGATGGCGAGCAGTCGGCGCCGGGCCACGTCGCCGAGACCGCCGTAGCTCTGGGCGCGGCGCGCCTTCGTGACGGCCTCGTCGGGCATGCCCTGGAAGTAGGCGAGGTAGGCCAGGATGCCGTCGCAGTAGGCGCGCAGCGGGTCGAAACGGGCGCTCTCTGCGTACATGTCGGCGGCGCGGACCAGGCGGCGCGCACTGTCGAACGATCCGAGGTCGAATGCCGAGGCGGCGAGCAGCGCCGTGGTCTGACCGAGCAGCTCGAGCAGCCGCTGCTGCTGGACGGGAACCTGAGTGCGGTCCCGCAGGTCGTGCAGCTGCGTCTGCAGCGACCGGCCGTGGTGGAAGGCCTGAAGGGGCGCAGTGGATGCATACTGGCGGGCGAGCGTCATCACATCGTCGGTGTACTGCTCAAGGATGGTGTCGGAGAGGGAGGCGGCAGCCGTTGCGTTGGCCGCGTCCTGAGCGTCGCGTGCAGTCATGTCGAGTTCGTGCTCCAGGTCGTACGCGGGTGCAGTGGAATCGGGCGCAGGCGCGAACAGCGCTGAGACTGGCCGACCGAAAGCCGCCTCCAGGACACGGCGGGTCTCCGGGGAGAGGGAGTCGGGGTTCACGTCCCCGGCTCTCCAGCGTTTGGCCGTCCGCTCACTACAGGTCGGGCTGTTGGAGCCCGTGCCGATGACTCGAGCAGCCGTCCTCTCGAACAGCTCCACCATCGCGGGGACGTCGAGGCCTCTCTCAGTGCACAACGCCTTCAGCAGCGTCTGCGGTGGAGATTCCACGTTGACCCCCCAGTGGTTGAGTCGGACCGCCTGAGCATCGGTCCCTTCGCACGAAGGGGATACCGCGCATCACCTCCATCTCAACCCGCCTGGGTCAGATGGCACTTGAGTGGCCTTCAGGTGGCCCGCGCCACCCGAATGGGCCACGCAGATGGCACCCCAGCCGACATGGCGGTGTCACCCCAGCCGGGTTCACGCTGATCAGCACCTCGCACAGCGTGCCCTTCCGGACACAGAACTTGGGAGTCCCCCGTGAATCCGCCACTGTCCCCCGCTACCCCGGCACAGGACAAGACAGCCCAACCGCCTGCTCCGAAGCCGCTATTCGTCTGGTCCTGGCGTCTGCAGGCGAATAAGGGCGCCGGCCCCAACGCACGGCTGCGCGCACGCACCCGGCTGACGATGGCCCACTGGCGGGGCGACATCGAGGTGGCCTCACGCATCGCGAGCCTGATCGTGGACAACGCCGTCGAGCACGGCACGCCCTACACCGACGACCGCATCATCCTGCGCATGGAGGTGATGGACGAGACGAGGGACCTGCACATCTACGCCGACGACGCCGACCCGCACTTCCACAACTTGGCCGAGGCGGGCGAGGGCTACGCGGCAACGGAGTCCGGCCTGTGGTGGGTCACCCGCCTCGGCGGCCGCGTGTCCTGGCACGTGAAGCAGGACAACGGCACCGTCCTCGGCAAGACCGTGCAGGTCATCGTGCCCACCGAGGGGAGCCGGGCGTGACCGTCGCTGCCCAGTTGCCCCGCCGCCAGGTCGACGCCGACTGCCCCTTACCGAGCGCTGGACCCGCCAGATTCACCACCAACTCCGACACGGTCGCCGCCAGTCAGGTCGCCACCGACATGGGCGACCTCGCGCACCGCGTGCGCAGCCTGATGGCCCTGCAGAACGGGCACGTGGCCCAACTACCGTTAGGCGGACGCTTCTTTGACATTGTCATCACCGCCAACGGGCCGGACGCGTACGGCGCCGTCCGGGAGCTGGACAGCATCCAGCACAGTGGCAACGAGCGGGCCGACGCCTGCGGACCGGTCATCGAGGACACCCGTCGCGGCTGGTACATCTGGCTCGTCCCGCCCGGCACCAGCGACACATGGACACCAAACCGGTACGCGGTGTGCCTTGGCCGGCCCTACTCTCTCTCGCTCCCGGCCATGACCGCCGCGGAGCCTCCCGGCCCTTACTGGCTGCGTCCCTGCCGCGGTGACCGGCTCGTTCCCCCTACCGCGCTGCGCGACCTGCTCGACCAGTTCCGGCCCGGCCCGGTGCCACACGAAACGCTCCTCGGTTCGGTGCTCAGCACCCCCTGAATCACGCCCGGTGGCCCGGATGACACCGACCTGGGCCATCGGGCGGTCAGCACCCGGCGCTGGCCCACTTCCGTGTTCCTCCACGGCAAGCGAACACCAGCGTCGGGG
Organism: Streptomyces sp. NPDC006655; assembly: GCF_040703965.1. Lineage (NCBI taxonomy): Bacteria > Bacillati > Actinomycetota > Actinomycetes > Kitasatosporales > Streptomycetaceae > Streptomyces > Streptomyces sp. NPDC006655. The sequence continues at coordinate 4,607 of NZ_JBEYJU010000097.1, forward strand.
CTCAAGGCCGGTGCCCGACCACGCCCCGTAGGGTCCGGCACCGGTCCCGCCCCTCCTGGAAGGGAAACGACGTGCACGAACTGGTAGCAGCACCCCTGGGCGCGCGGCGCCTGGTCCTGCGACAGGGCAGCGGTAAGGCACTGGTCCTCCCGGCGGCCCGGTTCGAGGAGCTGCGCACGTCGGCGCCCGAGACGGTGCCGACGTGGCTCGCCGACGCCGCCCGGGCCCAATGGAACGTGGACCTGACGGGCCGACATGTGAACGAGGTCCTTCTACTACGCGAGGCAGGCCCGTACGAGTTCAGCCGCGCCACGTGGGAGCTCAACCTGGGCTGTGACTACGACTGCGTGATGTGCTACCTGGGCGAGAAGCGGTTCGAGGGCCTGGACATGAACGGCAAGCGCAAGTTGCTGGCCGTCTTACGCGACGCGGGCGTGATCTGGCTCCAGATGACCGGCGGCGAGCCCCTCATCGACCCGGACTTCCCCGAAGCGTACCGTCTCGCCTACGAAATGGGCATGCAGCTCGAGGTTCTGTCCAACGGCTCCCGCCTGTACAAGGACCACATCCTGAACCTGCTGCGCACCTACCCACCGACCAGGCTCACGGTCAGCATGTACGGCTCGACGGCCGACACGTACGACGCGGTGACCCGCAACCGGGGCGCCTTCGCCCGCTTCTCCCGCGGGCTGCGCAGGGCGATCGACGCCGGACTGAACCTGGACCTCTCCCTGATCGTGGTGCGGGCCAACGCGCACGAGCTCGACGACATGCGGGCCTGGGCGCGCAGCCTCGGCCTGAAGTTCCGCGAGTACGCGAACATCTCGCCCACCATCCACGGCGGCGCGGAGCCGCTGCCCTCGCAGTCCCCGCAGTTCCTCACCAACCGGGAGCCGTTCACCGGCTGCCCGGCCGGCCGGACGTTCTTCCACGCCGACCCGTTCGGGCGGGCCTCGATCTGCAAGGTCGGCCGCGATCCGAACATCGACCTGATCACCGAAGGCGTCGACGGCCTGGTCCGGCTCGGCTCGATTGCCGAGTCCCTCATGCTTCGCACCGGAGGATGCAGCGGCTGCACGCTGTCCGGCACCTGCCGGGTGTGCAGGCCGATGGCGAAGGTCTTCCAGGCGGCGAAGGCACCACTACAGAACTACTGCCAACACGGAGAGAGGTAACGACATGACTGCTGTGATGGTCGAACTGACCCGCAAGCCGGAGACCGTCACCGAGAACCCCGACTACGTCGTCCCGGTCGACGACGTGGAGGCCCTCCTCGGCGAGACACTGCCCGGCTGCGGCGACGACAACCCCTACAACTAGTGACCATGCCGGGGCCGCAGTCATCGCACGGCCCCGGCGCCACCCCTCTTGGAGGCCCAGCACAATGCCCACGCAGCGGCTCACCGACCTGCCCGACAACGTACGGCGGCTGATCGAGAAAGCGGCCGGCGCCCCCGTCATTGACGTCGGCACCATCAACGCAGGACTGAACAGCGCCATCGCCGCCCGCGTGCGCACCCCCGGCCGCACCATGTTCGTCAAGGGCCTGCCCAGCGACCACCCGCGCGTGTGGACCCAGAAACGGGAGGCGCAGATCAGCCCGTACGTCAGCGGTATCGCCCCGCACCTGCTGTGGCACGCGGAGGCCGACGGCTGGAGCCTGCTCGCCTTCCAGTACATCGAGGGCGGACACGCCGACTACACACCCAAGTCGGCCGACCTCCCCGCGGTCATGGCGAGCATGATCCGGCTCGCCGAGATCCCGCTGCCGACCCTCGAACTTAAGGCCATGCCGGACCGGCTGCGCACGTACGTCGACGATCCCGCCGACCTGGCCTGGTTCGCCGGGGACAGCCTCCTCCACACGGAGTGGAACCCGCACAACGTCCTCATGACCGGGGAGCACGCCCGGTTCGTCGACTGGGGGTGGGCCTCCATCGGTGCCGCCTGGATCGACCCGGCGCTGTGGCTGCTGTGGCTGATCGCGCACGGCCACACCTGCGAGCAGGCGGAGGAGGCGGCCGCCGCCCACCCGGCATGGGGACTCGCCCCCGCCGAAGGCCTCAAGGTCCTCGCGCGCGTCCAACGGCGCCTGTGGGACTCCATCGCGAAAGAGAGCGAAGACGACTGGGCGACACCAATGCAGGAGGCGGCCTGCGCCTGGGAGGAGTACCGCAGGTAGCCGATTCCGCCCCATGCCGTGCCCCTGAGTTGCCTCCCCCAGCTCGGGGGTACAGGCGTTGGGGTGTAACAGTCAGAGCCGCTGACGTGCCAGGGGGTGAAGCGGGTTGGGGTTTGCGCCAACCCCGAAGTGATCCGAAGGAACGGTGACGACCGCGACAGCCCTGGTCCCTGCCCAGACGGAGCACCTGTTTGTCTGGCTCCTGCCTGAGGCAGGCTCACAGACACCCATCACCTCGCCCCGGACGCGCTCCTTCCAAGGCCTCGGTCATGGCCTGAGGCATTCGATGTTCGCCTCTTCATCTCGATTCGCCGAACAAGGAATGATCGTGACGCAGGAGCGATAACGGTGATACCGAGACAAGTCCGGGAATCTCATGCACCAGTCTCGCCCGGCCGCGGCCAAGAGACTCGTACAGCCCTTGGAATACTCGGTCCCTGATCTCGATTGTTCCTTAGCGGTGATCAAGGTCGAGTCGGGAAGGCGCATGAGCAACCTGAAGGTCTTCAGGGTGAGAAGCGGGCAGGCTACCGAGATATCGGGGGCCTTTGTCGGCGTCGAACGCGAGTTGCAGCGGTTGATCGAGGCCAACATGGAGGCCATGCTCGGCATCCGATTCCTGGCGACCGAGTACCGCACCGGCCGTCACGGGGGCCGGATCGACTCCCTCGGGCTGGACGAGAACGGCACACCGGTCATCGTGGAGTACAAGCGCAGCCGCGACCAGAACGTCATCAGTCAGGGGCTCTCGTACCTGTGGTGGCTGCACGACCATCACCACGAGTTCGAAAGTCTGACCCGGGAGAAGCTCGGAGACCAGGCCACCAGGGAGATCGACTGGAGTGCCCCACGGATCGTCTGTGTCGCCGGAGCCTTCACGCGCCACGACACCGTGGCCGTGGAGATGATTGGCCATCGGATCGACCTGGTGACGTACCGGGTCTTCCAGGATTTGCTCACGCTGCAGCTCATCGCGTCGGCCAGCGGCGGCCGTACCTCTCCGCGGGGCGAGACGTCGGGGGCGGCCTGCGCAGCGTCTCTGGCGCCGAAGTCGGTCCTGCAGTATCTCGACGAGTCGTCCCAGGACCTCAAGGAAGTGTACGCGGACCTCGACGAGCTGCTGTTGTCGCACCAAGATGTGCTCAAGGAGCCACAGCTCCATTACATCGCCTACCGGCGGATCATGAACGTGGCCACGGTGCGCGTGCAGCCTCGCAACCGGCTGCTCGTGGTCAATCTGAGGCTGGATCCGGAGACGGTCGTGCTGAGAGAGGGCTTCCTCCGGGATATGCGCGGACTGGGTGCTCTCGGAATCCGCGACGGCGTTGAGGTGCGGATCGGCTCGCGCGAGGACCTCGCGCGAGCAACCGATCTGATCCAGCAGAGCATCGCGGCGGTGTAACTCCGCTGATTACAGAAGGCTGTTGTTCCACCGGTCTGGTGGAACAACAGCCACTTCTGTTCTGGCCCTGCCGCCTTGGGCCTCTCGGTCTCACTCTTCAGGCCCGGCGAGTTCAAAGTCCTCTTGACTCAGGGCGCTGCGTAGCCGCTGTTCGGCGATACCGGCGTAATGCTCGGAGAGTTCAACACCGATGAACTGGCGACCCTCGCGCAAGGCGGCGACGCCGGTGGTCCCCGAGCCGGTGAAGGGGTCCAGAACCGTCCCGCCCTGCGGGCAGATCTTGACCAGTTCCTGCATCACCTCCACGGGCTTCTGCGTGATGTGCATGCGGTCCTTCCTGGGCTGGCTCGCCGTGTAGAGGCCGGGCAGGTAGACGGGATTGCGGTTGGCGTCGACAGGTCCCTTGGTGCCCCACACGATGTACTCGCACGACTGCTTGAGCCGACCCTTCTGCGGCCGGGAGACCGGCTTGTGCCATGACGCGATCCCCCGCCAGGTCCACCCGGCAGCCTGGAGCGCGTCGGTCGTTGTCGGCAGTTGCCTCCAGTCGGTGAAGACGAGCGCGCTGCCGGACTCGACGGTCGCGCGGTAGGACTCGGTGAGCAGGAGGGTGAGCCAGAAGCCGTATGAGCGCTGGTCTCGGTTTTCTCCGGGGAAGTTGGCGAGGTCGTGCTCGGCGTCGGCCGAGGTGTACTTGGCGCGGGCGGAGCGGCCGGTGCGCTCGCTACTCGTTCGACCGCCGCTGTTGTACGGCGGGTCGGTGATGACGGCATCGACGCTGTTGTCAGGGATGCCGGCGAGGGCGGTCAGCGCGTCGCCTCGGTGCAGGGTGTACGGCATTGCGCGGTTCTCTCTTTCAGGGAGGCGGTCGTGCGCCCATTTCTCCGCTCGCGGGAGGGAAACGCACGTCAGCATGGATCGCTCCGCGGAACTGCGAAAGCAGCCACCGTGGAGAGCAATGCGCTGGAGGTTAGCCCCGAATTCCGGCCGCACCCAATGGAACAGATCTCAGCTCAGCACCCCGAAACCGCCTGAAGCACTGGCCGTTTGGCGCGGCCGGAGTTCGTCTCTACAGTCTCGCCTTGTTCGCAGAACAGGACCTGGTTCCACCCCTGCTGAGCTGTGTCGATGCGTGCCGTTCTGCCCCAAGGACAGCGCGCCCGACACCCCACCGACTGGCTTCCAAAACGGCGAAGGGGACTCCCATGTGGCGAGTGAGATTACGAGTGCGGCTGGCTGCCGCGTTCCATTAAGGGGCCAGCGGCCGGGAGTTAGCAGTCCCCGGCCCTGGTTCCCCTGCCTCCCTCAGGGATTGCGAATTCATAACCGGCGCGGTGCCGGTGGCCTTTCGACGAGAACACCTGCACCGCGCTGCCTACGAGTAAGGAGCTGTCGATGCAACACGCCCAGGCGCGCCCCTCCCCAAAGCCCAATTTTCCTTCCCGCGCTTCGGTGTTCGGCCCGCGTCCGTGAAGAAGGTCGTAGCCATAGCTGGGGCCGTGGCGCTCGGCCCGACGTTGTTGATAGCGCCGGTCGCTGCCGCTCTCGCTGGTTCCAGCAGCGCTCAGGCCTCCTGTTCCGCAGACGGTGCACAGGCTGTAGACAGCGCGGCGGTCGCGAAGCAGGTGGAGTCCATCCTCAAGGGCAACAACAAAGCGTCCCTGTCCGCGTCCGGGCTGGGTGACCCCGAGGAGCAGATCCCGAACGCCGAGACGATCCAGGCCACTGGCATCGCGATGAAGGTGCCGGCGCGGGGGCAGATCGTTGCCCTGGCCACGGCGCTGCAGGAGTCGGGGCTGCGGAACCTGGATTACGGGGATCGCGATTCGCTCGGTCTCTTCCAGCAGCGCCCCAGCCAGGGTTGGGGTACGGCTGCCGAGGTCCGTGATCCGGTGCACGCCTCGACGAAGTTCTACGAGGGCCTGCTCAAGGTCTCGGGCTGGCAGTCGATGACCGTCGCCCAGGCCGCGCAGGAGGTTCAGGACAGCGGCTTCCCCGACGCGTACGCGAAGTGGGAGCCGCTGGCCACAGCGCTCCAGAAGGCCATCGCCAAGTCACTTGGCCAGAACGGAAGTTCCGGCAATGACGGCGACACCAGTGGTGAGGCCGAGCAGACGGCCTCCTCGATGGCTACCGCGTGCGGCACCGACGGGGATGGGTCCTCGTTCGGCCCGATTCCGGCGGGGTCCGTCCCCGAGGGCTACAAGATCCCGGCTAGTGCGCCCAAGGCGGTACGCACAGCGATCCGTTGGGGCCTTGGTCAGCTCGGTACGCCGTATGAGTGGGGTGGTGCGTGTTCCGCTCCGCACGGTCAGGATCCGATGGGCCGGTGCGACTGCTCGTCCCTGATGCAGGCGTCGTACAAGGCCGGTGGTGTCTCGATCTCCCGGACCACATATACGCAGGTCAAGGAGGGCAAGGCGGTCAGCGTCGACGCCCTCAAGCCGGGTGACCTCCTGTTCACTCGCGGCACGGCCGTAGCGCCCGAACACGTCGGGATGTTCATTGGCCAGGGCTTGATCCTGCAGGCCCCCAAGACCGGCGACGTGGTCAAGATCTCGACCCTCGCCAGTTGGCGTGCAGACATCCTCGCCGCCCGCCGGGTCGTCTGACCGGACCTTTCTCCCTTCTCCTCCGCTCCATCACCTCTCGGGCCCTCGCGCGCCCAAAATCACACTGGAGTTCCAAGTGAAGCTCATGCAGCAGGCCCAGTATCTGGCGTACAACCCCGGCATCACGCCGAAGGAGGGCGGTCTCCCCGGCCTCAGTGTGCTGAAGAACGTCGTCTCCTCGATCAACCTCTTCGGGATCATCGCGGTGGTCGGCGCCCTGGCCATCTCCGCGATGGTCTGGGCCTGGGGCCACCACAGCGGCGGCCACCAGGCCGAGGCGAACGGGAAGAAGGGCACGGTCATCGCCGCCGGGTGCGCGCTGCTGCTCGGCGCGGCCAACGGCATCGTCGCCTTCTTCTCGGCCATGGGGACGCAGGTCCACTGATGCCGAAGAAACGCTCCCTCCATGCCCAGGGGCGCGCGTACGGGGCGCCCTCCTCGGTCCTGCGGCGTGCCCTGCTGGGTGGCCTCGTTCCTCGCCGTGTTGCTGGCCGTCGCCGGGCTCCTCGCGTATCTGACCCGCGCCGAGGGCCCTGCCTCGACTCAGCACTCCTCTACTCCGACGTCCACGCCGCAGGCCGCTTCGCCGGAGGCCACCGAGGGTGAGCGTGAGGCCGTCGCGTCACCGCCCCGGACGAGTGATCCGATCGTCTTCGCCAAGGCAGCCACCAAGGTGCTGTGGACGTACGACAGCCGGTCCTTCTCCCGTGCCGAGCACGTCGCCGGTCTCAGGCGGTGGATGACCGGCGAGAAGAAGTACGCCGACTGGGAGTCCGTCTCCGACCAGATACCCAATCCGGTGCTGTGGTCGCGGATGCACGACAACCGCCAGCACGCTAGTGCCACGGTCGGCGAGGGCCACTTCCCGCAGGCGTTCAAGACCGCCCTGGCTCAGGACCCCGGTGCGATCACCGAGGCGTACGTCTACGCCGTCACGGTCACCGGCAACCAGTCCATCGCCTGGAAGGGCGCCGGGTCCGGGGCGGAGTCCCGCTCCACGACGCTCGCCGTCCAGTGCCGCCCCGACAAGGCCTGTGCCCTGGTCGGTGTGCTGCCGAGCGTCGCGCCCTGATCGCCCCCGACATTCTCGAAAGGAGGTGCCCTCATGGGGGCTTGTGACCTTCCCCTGATGAACACGGTGTGCGACACCGTCGGCGGCGTCGTCGGTTCGACCGGCGAGGCGATCACCGATGGCATCGGCGCCTGGATCGCCAAGTCGATGGGCGAACTGGCCCAGTCCGCCGCGGACCTCGCCGCGACGGCCGTCGACAAGACCACGGCCGTCGATCTCAACGCCGAGTGGTTCCGCAGCAACTACGAGCTGCTGCTGCCCATCGGTCTCGTGCTGACCGTCGCCACGTTCTGTCTGCAGCTGATGCGCGCGGCCTGGCGCCGTGACGAGCGGGCTCTCGCCCAGGCGGTGACCGGGACGGTGGCGGGTGTCCTGTTCGCGTTCGCCGCCACTGCCTGCAGCACCATCGCGCTGACCGTGGTCGACGCACTGTCCGCCGGGTTGTTCAAGGCGGCGAACAGCTCGGTCGACGACGCGATCCGCCGCGTCATCGAGGTCAACAACCTCGGCCCGATGTACACCATGGGCTGGACGATCCCCGCCATGGTCGGCCTGGGGTGTGCCATCGGCGCGTTCCTGTACTGGGCGGTGATGGTCGCCCGCAAGGTCGGCATCCTGGTTCTGGTGACGCTGGCGGTGTTTGCCGGCGCGGGCGGCGGCTGGGAAGTCGCGCGGCGCTGGCGACGCGGGTGGATCGAGGCGACCGCGACTCTGATCGTCAGCAAGCTGCTGATGACGATCGTGTTCCTGCTGGGCGTCTCGGCCATGGGCAAGAGCGACGCCTCCCACGGCCTCGCCGCCCTGTCCGACGCCATGGCGGGCATCGTCGTCATGGTCCTGGTCATGCTGTGCCCCTACGCCACGTACAAGTTCGTGCACTGGGCGGCCGACGGCGGTGGCCAGGACGACCTGCACCGTACGGGCGTCGCCGGGGTCGCGGTGGCAGCCGGTGCAGCGAAGACCGCGGGCCAGCTCGCGATGCAGGCCGGCACCGGCATGCGCGCTCCGCAGGGCCCGTCGAAGGTTCCGGGCCAGAGTTCGGGCGGTGTCGCCTCCGGCATCGATCCGACCGGCGGATCCACCGACGGCGACAAGCCGAAGCAGACCCACTTCCGCTTCGGCGAGGACCCCAACGCCACTGGCGACAAGGGCCGGGCACTGATCCGGCGGCCTCCCACCGATGGTGACCGCGGTCAGCCGCTGATCCAGCGTCCCGGCCAGGAGGCGGCGGCCGACGCGGCACCGGTCTCCTCCGGGCCGACGCCCCAGGGCGCGGCGGTGGCGCAGCCGCGCCTCACGCACCTGGATCCGCCGGCACCCCGGCGTCCTGGGCCAGTGGGCGGGCCTTCCCCGCAGGGCGGTGCGACGCCGCAGCGGTGGGTCTATCCCGAGCCGCCGGGTGGATCGGGCTCGTAGCCCTCGCGTGACGGGGCGGGCGGCAACGGTCGCCTCCGGCGCCGCCCGCCCCCCGTCGACTCCCCCTTCTTTCTTGCTCTCCACGTTCCAAGGACGGCTTCGACATGCTCTCCGACACTCCTCAGCCTGACGGCCCGGCCACCGTGAAGTTCCCGCATCGCTCGCGACGCGGCGTGCTGCTCGGCCTGTCGGCTCCTCAGCTGATCGTCGTCACCCTCACTGGGCTGCTGCTGCTCGCGGTGCTGCTCACCGCCGGCGTTACCGGGGCACTCAAGCTCATACCGCTGTGGGCGGTCATTGTGGCGGCGGTGTTCGTCCGCCATCGCGGACGCTCCCTCGCCGACTGGGCGCCCATCGCCCTGGGGTACGCGCTGCGTCGCTTCCGGGGCCAGCTGGTCTGGCTCGCCCGGCCCTCCACCCGGCCGCGCCGCGAGGGCCTGCTGCACCTCCCGGGCACGGCGGCGTCCCTGCGGGTGGTCACCGCCCCGCACGGTCGCTTCGGCGCCGTGCACGATCCGCACCACGGCACGCTCACCGCGGTCGCGAAGGTCTCCTCGCGTGCCTTCGCGCTGCTCGATCCGGCTACCCAGGCCAGCAACGTCGCGGGCTGGGGTCGCACGCTGGCGGCGCTGGCGCGCACTGGGCACATCGCCCGCGTCCAGGTCCTGGAGCGTACGGTGCCCGACTCCGGCGACGCGCTCAATCGCTACTGGCACGAGCACGGCAACGCCGAGACCCACCTGGCCGGCCCCGTCTACCGCGACCTGCTGGCCGCCGCCGGCCCCGCTGCTGCCCCGCACGAGGCGTACGTCGCGCTCGCCCTCGATCTCAAGGCCGCCCGTCGCCTGATCAACCAGGCCGGAGGCGGACTCACCGGCGGCTTCGCCGTCCTGGCCCAGCTCACCTCCACTTTCGACCAGGCCGCCCGCAACTCCGGTCTCACTCCCAGCGGTTGGCTGGGCGCGTCCGAGATCGCCGCCGTGATCCGTACCGCGTACGACCCGAAGGCGTCGGCCGCCCTGGACCAGTGGTCCGATTCGGGCCGCCCGCAGGCCGAGCCCGGTGCCGCCGGCCCCGTCGTCCTGGTCGAGAAGGCCGACCGGATCCAGACCGACTCGGCCCACCACGCCACGTTCTGGATCGAGAACTGGCCGCGCATCGAAACCTCGCCGGGCTTCCTGCACCAGCTTCTGTTCACCTCCGGCGTGCGCCGCACGCTCTCCCTGACATACGAGCCCAAGGGACTGGACTCCGCGCTCAAGGACGTGCAGCGCCGCAAGGCCACCGTGATCGCAGACGCCGCCGAGCGGCACCGCAAGGGCCAGGTCGACTCCGAGGAGGACTCGGTCGAGTACGCCGACATCAAGCAGCGCGAGCGCCAGCTGATCGCCGGCCACGCCGACGTCGCCCTCACCGGCCTGCTCACCGTCAGCGCCGACACCGACGAGCAGCTCAACGCGGCCTGCACCGCGATCGAGACGGCCGCCGTCGCCGCCCTCGTCGACCTGCGCCTTCTGACCTGGCAGCAGGCCGAGGCCTTCACCAACGCTGCCCTGCCCCTCGCCCGCCCGTAGCGCACCCGCACCACCGCTTCAGCGCTCTACCGAAGGGCACCACGCACCATGCCGACCGAGCCCCTGCCCGAACTGGCTCCGGACTTCGTCCCGTTCGCCACCGCCGCGCTCGACTTCCACCAGGCGATCAACATGCCGGTCGCCCCCATCGCCGCCGGCCGTGCCGAACTCGACTCCCTGCACGCCCACGTCGTCGCGCTGTACGGGCTGCTCGACGCCCACACCGCCCGCACCACCCCGGTGGCCAGGGCGGAGGGCGATCACCTGCGGGCGTGCCGGATCCGGCTGTGGCAGACAGCCGAACACCTCCACGCCGCGTTCCACGCCGCCCCGAAGCCCGGCTCCGGCCGCCTCCCCACTCGGGAGGCGTGCCGGTCCCGGCTGCCGGAGGGAGCGCCCGAACTCACGGTGTGCCAGCGCCATTTGGCCGCCGCCGCCCGGGTTCGCCGGGACCACACCCCGGCCGATCTGCGCGATCCCTTCACCGGCCTCACCCGCCACTGACTGCCAGGAGCACCAGCCGCTATGCCCTCTCGTACCCGCGCCAGCGCCAGCCCGCTGTTCGTCCCGCGCAAGAGCGACCGCCGCACGGCGCGCGCCGCCCGTCATCAGTTCGCCGCCGCCCGCGACCAGGCCCGGCACGCCGCCCGTCCCGCAGCCCGCCCTACCGCGCCCGGCCTCGACCCCGAGCTGCGGGCCACTTACCCGGCCGCCGGCCGCCCCGGCCCGGCATCCGCCCGCGGCGGCCGTCTCAAGCTGCCCGCCCACCGGATGACGACGGCCACCGCTTCCGGGGCCTACCCCTTCCTCGCGGAGGGTGGTCTCGGCGCCCAGGGCATCTACGTCGGCCGCGACGTGCACGCGGAAGCGGCCTTCACCTACGACCCGTTCGCCCTGTACGGGCGCCTCGACGGCTTCACCAATCCCAACATCCTGCTGGCCGGCATCATCGGCATGGGCAAGTCCGCCCTGGCCAAGTCCCTCGCGGTGCGGGCCGTAGCCTTCGGCTACCGGGTCTACGTGCCGTGCGACCCGAAGGGGGAGTGGACCATCGTCGCCCAGGAGCTGGGCGGCCAGACCATCGCGCTCGGCCCGGGTCTGCCCGGCCGCCTCAACCCCCTGGATGCGCCCGCCCGGCCGCACGGCGTCAGCGAGGAGGACTGGACCGGCGAGGTCCGCAAGCGGCGGCTTCTGCTGCTCGGCTCGCTCGCGAAGACGGTCCTGGGGCGAGAGCTGCATCCCATGGAGCACACCGCCCTTGATGTGGCGCTCGACCAGGTCGTCGCCTACGCCGAGGCCAACGGCACCACACCGCTGCTGGGCGAGGTCGCCTACGTCCTCGGCGCCCCCGAACGGCTCGATGCCGCGCTCGGCGAGCTGTCCGGCCGGCTCGGACATGCCGCTGAGGACCTGGCCCACGCCCTGCGCCGGCTCGTGCACGGCGATCTGGCCGGGATGTTCGACGCGCCGAGCACCGTGGCCTTCGACCCCAGGGCGCCGATGCTGTCCATCGACCTGTCCCGCCTCGGCGGCGCAGGGGATGACACCGCGCTCGTCCTGGCGATGACCTGCGCCTCCGCCTGGATGGAGTCTGCCCTGTCCGACCCCGCCGGAGGACGGCGCTGGGTGATCTACGACGAGGCCTGGCGCGTGATGCGCCATGTCCCGCTGCTGGAGCGGATGCAGAGCCAGTGGAAGCTCTCCCGCGGTCTCGGCATCGCGAACCTTATGGTCATCCACCGCCTCAGCGACCTGCTGGCCGCGGGGGACGCTGGCTCCCGCGGCCGGGCCCTGGCCGAGGGCCTGCTCACCGACTGCTCCACCCGGATCATCTACCGCCAAGAGGCGGACCAACTCGCCTCTGCAGCTTCCCTGTTGGGGCTCACCGGCGTCGAGACTCAGGCGGTCTCCGCTCTCACCAAGGGGCGCGGCCTGTGGAAGGTGGCAGGCCGATCGTTCATCACTCAACATCTTCTGCATCCACGGGAGCGGGAGTTGTTCGACACGGACGCCCGGATGGGCGCGGTCACTCGTCCTTGATCAATTCCGCCGTTCGGGGGCCGGCGCCACGTCCCGGCCCCCGCGTCCTCCCGCCCCGAGCGTTCCTAGGAAGTCCCCTTCATGTCTCAGCAGTACAAGATCCGCCGCGCGATGCACCGACTCGTCCAGCGCTACCTCCGCGTCACCGCAGCCAACGCTTCTCACGGCTACATCCCCCTGGCCACAGGCCCGTTCGGCGTCCTCGATGAATCCCGGCGGCTCGGCGCCCGGCAGGAATCGGGCTTCCGTCATGTCTGAACGAATACCGACGCCCCCCGCCGCCTCTCCTTCCGCAGACCACCCGGCCTCCCTCGCTCCCCGCAAGGCCAACGAGCGTGCCGACCTTGCGACGTTCGCCCAGGATCTCGCCGCCCGACTGCCCGGTTCCTGGACCGTCGTCGCCCAGAAGCGTGCAGCGAACGCCGGTCAGTCCGCGCTCGCGGAGCGGCTCTGGGACTTCGGTCATGTGCAGTGGGCTTTCGAGCAGTTCGTGCTGTCCCGCCACGCCGTGCTGACCAGCGGCACCGGTTGCGAGTTGGTCGTCGTCGACCGCCCGCGGCGCACACGGGAGTTTCTGGTCGCCGCCTTGCAGCCAAGCGGCACTGACGTCGCAGACCGGGTCAAGGCACCCGACGGCATCGTCGTCGATGCAGACCCGGCGCGCGCGGCATCGGCGGTGGCTGACCGGCTGCTTCCCCGCTATAAGCGGGCCGTACGTGCGGCACGCGTTGAACAGGTCGCCGTGGCGGTAGCCGCCGGCGAGCGAGTTCTTGCCCAGTGGGACGCGATCTCCGACAGCCTGTGCGACGCCGACCACTGGCCCCTTGATGAGCGCTACGACCTGCGCCAGCAGCAACGGGATGCGGAGATGTGGGCTCTGTTCGCTCCGTTCCTCGACCACGGCCCTGCTCTGGTCGCCCACGCCGAGGAGATGCTCCCGTTCCTGGATCCGCAGGATCGTGCGGAGAGGCGGTGGCCATACCGGCTCCGGGTGCTACGCGAGGCCTTGGAGGACGGTGCGCGTGTTCAGGCCGACTTCGAATTCGTCACCGATGCGCTCCTTCCGCGTCACCCTCGCGCCAGGGCCGCGTTGGCGAAGGCGGTCGTCGAGCGCAATGCCGAAGGCTGGCATTACTCCCTGACCTGGATGGAGAGCGGCGGCGTGCTCGTCGAGATGGCACGAGCCGAGCGCGGTCGGCCGGTCAGGTCGCAGCAGTCCACGCAGGTCCAGGCCGCCCGTGCCCGGTCGCCACACACGGTCGGCCAGAGCGTCGCGACGACAGCGGTGTCCGCCACTGCGGCGCCGCCCGGTCTCCTCGCGCACGACCGCGTGCGCCGATCGCGCTAGCTGTACTCGGTCATGACCTTGGTGACAGTCGGGTGATCGGTGGCTGGCCGCCGAGCGCAGTGTGTCGGCGGCCAGTGTTGTAGAAGTGCAGCCAGGGTGCGAGTGCGTCGGCGCGTTCGGTATTGCTGGCAAAGACCTGGTGGTAGGCCCATTCGGCCTGCAGGGTCCGGTTGAAGCGTTCGACCTTGCCGTTGGTCCAGGGGCAGTGGGGCCGGGTGAACTTCTGCTTCGCGCCCAGGGTTTGGCAGGCGTCGCGGAATGCGCCGGAGGTGCGGTAGTTCCTGGCGTTGTCGGTCATCACGCGCTCGATGCGGGCGATGCCGTGGCCGGCGAAGAACGCGGCCGCGCGGGTGAGGAACGCGGCGCAGGTGACGCCTTTCTCGTCGGCCAGGATTTCGGCGTAGGCCAGGCGGGAATGATCGTCCACGGCGGCGTGCACGTAGTCGTAGCCGATGCCCCGGCCCCGGACGTCCTCGCTGCGGCCGTGGGCCCGCCAGCCACCGCCGTCGGGGATCTTCCCGAGCTTCTTGACGTCCAGGTGGACCAGGCCGCCGGGCTGGTTGTACTCGTAGCGTGCGGCGCTGGTGCGCACTGCCCGGATCACCTGTCCGGTCAGCGGGTCGCAGGCCGCCAGGGGCGGCATGTGGTGGCGGCGCAGGATCCGGCTCACCGTCCGGGCCGGGACCTGGGTGGCCTCAGCAATCTGCTCGGGTCCCCGGCGCAGGCGTCGGCGGGCCTCAAGGACGCGCTGCTCAACCTCGGCCGGGGTGCGACGTGGGCAGGTGTGGGGGCGGCTCGAGCGGTCGTGCAGCCCCGGCCAGCCGTGGGCACGGTAGCGGTTGACCCAGCGATGAGCGCATTGCCGGGACACGCCCAGTTCCTTGGCGACGTGCGCGACCGGACGCCGGCCGAAGACGACGCGACGCACCAGCAGGCATCTGCCGTGAAAGGTCAGCCGGGCATTAGCGTGGGCCACCAGGACCTCCGAGGTGAGTGAAGACGGCTATCTCCACTACGCCCGGAGGTCCACCCATGATCAACAACCGGTAGCAGGCGTGTCACCAACCTCCCGGCCGAGTACAGCTAGCGCACATTTCCCGGCCCCACCAAATCCGGCTTCGGGCCACATCCTCGTCCTCCGCATGGCCCCGACCTCTGCGAGGTGCACCTCTCGTGGCGGAAATACCCCCGCACATCACCGTCGCCCACCACGCCCAGTACGGCGTCGTGGCCGCGATGTCGCACGACAACCACGTCGCGGATCACATGCTGCGGCGGGTCAGCTTCGAGCGGCTGCCCGGCAGCCGCCTGTACGCCCTGACCGAGCCGGACCGTGATCTGACGCGGCGCGGACAGCAGGCCGTTCAGTCGTTGCGTGCCGCGCGATACAGCGTCACCTCCGACGCCGTGTACGACCTCAAGTCCGCCACTCGGCCCCACCTCGACCCAGGTCTCTTCGAGGGGCCGGAGAGCAGTTCCCTCACAGAGGTCCCCGGTGGCAGGGAAGAGGTCTTCGCCTCCGCCCGTGCACTCGATGCCGACATCCGGGCCGCCCGAATCGTCGTGCACGACCAGGTCCGCGATCCCGACGGCACGTTGCGCGCGGTCGGCACCGACACCCGCACCGGCGAGGGTGTCCTGCTGCACGGCGAGGGCGATCTGCGGTACGTCGAGACGCGGCTGGACAGCACGGCGCTCGCCTTCGACGCGTTCTCGTACATCCGCGGCAACGGACGTCCCGATCCGATTCCCGCGACCTGGCAGCACCGGGTCCAAGCCGCCACTTCCATCTCCCCGGCGCGCGCAAGCACTTCGCTACCACAGCAGCCCGACGCCACGGTCGCGCTCCGTCCGGCCCACGCTCCCCGGCAGCCGGCCCGCGCCCGCTAGGCGATCCGAACCTGAAAGACATCTTCAGCATGAAACTGCAACTCGAACCTGACGTCGCCTTCGGTGTCCACCCGGACCTCGGTGTGGTCGCCGCCGTATCGGACGATCACCCGTCCCTCGACGGGGTGCTGCGCAGGCACCACTTCCGCTACAGCAGCACGCTCGATCTCTACGTGCTGGCCGACGACACCCCGCACAACACGGCTGTGCGAGCCGTGGCCCGTGCCAGCCGTGAGTTCCAGGACGTCGGCCTCTCGGTCGCCGCCGACCCCCGCATCATGCTGCCGCCGCCGATCCCCACGCCGGACGGGGTGCCCGTACGGCAGGCACTGCCCGGTCAGTCACTGACCGCTCTGACCGGGGAGCTGCATGAGCTGCGCCGCTCGGCCGACGTCGCCGACGTCCTGGAGCAGATCCTCGACGAACACCACGGCGTCGTCGGCGACTTGGAGGAGTTCATCGACACGGCCGCCGCCTGGTGTGATCGCCTCGGTACTGCCAACGGCCGCGAGCTGGGCCAGCACCTGCGCACCATCGCCCACCACGTCGCTTTCCTCGGCGACCAGCTCGTCACCGCGCAGCTCGACCTGGCGGTCATGCCGGACGTGACGCCGGACGACGCCCCGCCCCTGTCCGAGGTGCCGCTGCTGCCCCGGTACGAGATCCCGTCGGTCACGCACACCGCCCGTTCCCGCGCCGCCCGCGCGTCCTCCCCGAACCGCCCGACCGCCCAGTCCACTTCCCCGGATGAGGCAGCCCGTTCACCGACTCCCCCGCCCAGCCCTCGTCGTACGCGCTGACCTTCCTCTCGATCACACAAGGAGTCCGGCTCATGGCCGTCAAGAAGATCTGGACCATCGACCACGCCTGTGGAGACACCACTCAGGTCGATCTCTCCGACCGTCCGGCCGACCGGCGTGCCGGCTACGCCCGCTGGCTCGCCGGGCGCGACTGCACCGACTGCTGGCGTGCCGCCCAAGGCGAGGACACCGAGTCCAAGGCCGAGTGGCTGGCCAAGAAGCGGGCCGCCGAGCAGGCGGAGGCCGAGGAATGGTCGACGCGGTACCGGATGCCTGCGCTGGAAGGGACCGACCGCGCCATCGCCTGGGGCAACCGCTGCCGCCACCAGCTCATGGCCGCCGCGTACACCGCCCTCGTCCTCGAAGGCACCACCAGCGAGACGGAGTGGACCGCCATCGAGGACGCCGCGCGGCCCCTGACGCGTGCCGGGTGGTGGCTGGACCAGCGCGACGCCGCCCCCGCTGACCTCCCCGAGTTGCTGGCAGCCGCCACCGCGGGCGACCGGCCCACCGAGAACCCTCACTTCTGACCCGCCCGCGGAGGCCTCCATGTCCACCACACCCAACGTCGTCATCACCCGCGAGCCGACCGGGAACGTCATCGCCGAAGGCGGGGACGAGCTGGCTGTCACCCTCCTCAAGCGCGCGGGCTTCGTCATCGAGACCACACCACGCTCCTTCTGGTACCGCCTGCCCTGGGACATGGGCGAGGAGCGCGAGAACCAGATGGCCAGCCATGCCGCCCGAATGCTCACCGCAGTCGGCTACCAGGTCGAACTCGATCCCGGCCTGGACGTCACCCGGATCACCACGCCCACCGATCCCCGCGGCACGCGCGTCTACGGGCAGCAGATTCTCTCCCTGACCGACCGGCTCAACGGAGCCGAGACGTACGCGAGGGCGGCCGACCTCGTCGAGCACGTCGTGCATCCGGACGACGGCGTCCTCGTCCGCCTCGGTCAGTTCTTCGAGGCCGCGGCCACGCAGGCCAACGTCGCCGACACCGATGACGGCTGGTACCTGTCCCACCTCTGCGAGGACACCGCTGCCACGCTCACCTCTCTCGCCGAGGACATGCGCGAGGCCGGCCACCAGATGCAGAGGCTCGGACCGCCCCGGAAGCGGAGCTGGCAGGAAGGCGTCGCCAGCTACAACGCGACCGCTCCGCGCCCACGCACCGGAGCCACGCCCGCCGCCGAAGCGCCCTCCGCCACGCCGCCCACCACGCCCCGGCCGGGCCGGTCTCGCTGATCACTCTCCCGCCGTTCTGTCCAACTGCCCTGCTCACCGCCACAACCGCCAGGAGCCCGCTCGTGATCGCCAGACCAACTCGCCGCCCCGCCGCCACCCGTAGGTCCGCACCCCTCTGGATCCCGCCTTGCCATCTCCGCGTACCAGCACGCCCTCGACCACCACCGGCACCGACTTCCTCCTCTACCTCCTGATCGGCATAGCCGGTCTCGGCATGGTCGGAGGCTCGCTGGCCTGGCTGTTCGGCAATCTCGCCAACGCCCTGGTCGGCTCCGATCCATCGGCCGCTTTCCAGCCGACCGACGCGCTCCTGCACCCTGAACAGGTCTGGCCGCATCTTGCTCGGCCCGCTGTCCTCACCGGTTGCTACCTGCTTCCCGCCGTCACGCTGATCGCGGCATCCGTCCTCGGCGGCCGGCTGTGGTTGCGCGTTCGCCGGAATCCCCACGGGCTGGCCGATCAGCGGGACCTGGCGGACCTGCTGCCCAAGAAGATCGCCGCGAAGGCCATCGAGCTGCGGCCCAGCCTGAAGGGCACCAAGCCCAAGGCCGTCACCCCGGACGACCGCGGCGTGCTGCTGGGCACGTTGAAGCCGGGTGCCACCGAGGTCCGCTCCTCCTGGGAGGACGTGCTCCTCGCGATCATGGCACCCCGCTCCGGGAAGACCTCGGGCCTGGCGATCCCCGCGATTCTGCGCGCCCCTGGCCCGGTCCTGCTGACCTCGAACAAGGCGGCCCGCGATGCCTTCACGGCGACGCTCGACGAGCGCTCCCGAGTGGGCACGGTGTGGACGCTGGACCCGCAGCAGATCGCACACGCCCCGCGGACCATGTGGTGGGACATCCTCGCCGACGCCCACGATCTCGCCGGGGCCCGGAGGCTGGCCGGGCACTTCGTGACCGCCTCCGTGGACGAGTCCAGCGCGGGCGACTTCTGGTCCACCGCCGCCGCCAACACCCTCACCGCACTGTTCCTCGCCGCAGCCCGCGACGGTCGGCCGATCACCGACGTGCTGGCCTGGCTCGCCTCCCCCGCCGACCGCACCCCCATCGACCTCCTGCAGGACGCCGGCCTCGACGCCGTCGCCGCCCAGCTCCAGGGCACCGTGGCCGGAGCCGTCGAGACCCGCGACGGCATCTTCGAAACGGCCCGGCAGTACGCCAGCTGCCTCCTCGACCCCGGCATCGCCGCCTGGGTCACCCCGCCCAACGGCCTGGAGAAGGTCCGGGAGTTCAAGCCGGAGGCGTTCGCGACCAGCAAGGACACCCTGTTCCTGCTGTCCAAGGACGGCGGCGGCTCCGCCTCGGCGATCATCGCCGCAGCCGCCGACGCGGTGATGCGCGCGGCCGTCATCCAGGCCGAGCGCGACGGCGGGCGCCTCGACGCCCCGTTGCTCGCGATCCTCGACGAGGCCGCCAACGTGTGCAAGATCTCCGACCTGCCGGACCTCTACTCCCACCTCGGCTCCCGGGGAGTCATCCCGATCACGATCCTGCAGTCCTACCGCCAGGGCGTACGGGTCTGGGGCGAGGCCGGCATGGACGCCCTGTGGTCCGCCGCGACGATCAAGCTGGTCGGCTCCGGCATCGACGACGCCGACTTCGCGGACAAGCTCTCCCGCCTCGTCGGCGACCACGACGTACGTACCGTCTCCGTGTCCACCAGCGAGTCGGGTAAATCCACGTCGGTGTCGATGCGCCAGGAGCGCGTGCTGCCGGCCGACGCGATCCGGGCCCTGCCCAAGGGCTCCGCACTACTGCTGGCCACCGGGGTCCGCCCCGCACTCCTCCACCTCAAGCCCTGGTACCGCGAGCCAGACGCCGACCGGCTCGGCGCCGCCTCCGCCCAGGCGACCGCGGCCATCACCGAGCGCGCGCTGGCCAAGCAGTTGCACCGCGACGACTTCGGACCGGCGGCATGACCGCCCCGGCCCGGCATGACTCGCGCACGAGACGCGGACGTACGGCCATCGCGTCCCTGAGCCGTTGCTCGCCCTCCCCTTAGTTCTTCTTGAGGTGCTCCTGTGTCCCACCCCGTACCGACCTGGGCTTCCATCCACGCGTCCGAGCGGCTTGCCGGCACCCCCGCCGTACGCCGCGGCGGCGCATGGTGGCTGGTCACCCAGACCGGCACCATCTCCGCCTCGGACCCCGTCTTCACCGGCGAACTGGACCGCTTCGCCGCCGACATGGCCGCTGCCGACCGTGCCGTCGCGAAGCTGCGCACCGAGCGCACGGCCGCGCGGAAGGACCGGCGATGACGCCGCTCGTCCAGGCCGAGCAGGCGGTCCTGGGCTCGGTCTTCCTCGACCCCGCTCAGCTCGACCATCTCTCGCCCTGGCTGCGGCCCGAACACTTCTCCCGTCCGGCACACGCCGCTCTCTACGCCGCGATGCTCAAGCTCCGCGCCGACGCACACCCGGCCACAACGGGGAAGAACGGCGACCCGATCCCCTTGTCCTGGGTGACGGACACCGTGCAGGAGGCCGGCACCCGGACCCGTGGGCTCACCGCGTCCTACGCCCACTCCTTGATCTCCGCGTGTCCCCGGCCCACCCATGCCCCCGTCTACGGGCGGATGGTCCTGGAGGGCGCCATCCACCGCAGCGTCACCCAGCACGCGATCCGTCTCCACCAAGCGGCGCGTGCCGACGCCGTCCGCGGTGGCGTCGAGGAGACGGTCCACCACGCCCAGGTCCTGGCCGACGTGCTCGCCGATCTCGCCCACCGGTGGGGCACCGAGCCGCAGCCGGTGACGCCCCCGGCTTCGGTCACGCCGTCCTCGCAGCAGCCTCAGTCTGTCGACGAACAGGTCCTCGCCGACGAGGAGTTCCTTCTCGGCTGCGTCAGCGCCCGGCCCGAGCAGCTGCTCGACGTCGTCGACTGGCTGCGTCCCGGCGACTTCGCGGACACCGGCCATCAGCAGATCTACCGCGCCCTGGGCGCCCTGCATCACCGGGGCGAGCCCATCGACCAGCTGACCGTGCTGTGGGAAACCCAGCGCCGGGGCGCGCTGTCCGACGGGACGCTCGACGCCGAACGCGTCCTGCGGATCTGCGACCCGCTGTCCTTCTCGGGGGTGGCCGAGCACTTCGGCGAGCAGGTCGTGCAGGCCTCGCTCGTCCGCACGGCCGCGGCCTCCGCCCGTCAGGTGCGCGCCCTGGCCGACGACGAGTCCCTGGCCCCGGGACGGCTGATCGGATACGCCCTGCACGCCCTGGGCCCTCTCGACGAGGTCCGGCGCCGCCTCCGGGCCGCATCCGGCACCGAGCCCGCACCACCTCGTACCGGCAGCCTGCCGGCCGCAGCCCCGCCGGAGACCCGCATCGACGCGGCACGTTCCCGTAGCCGCCCCTACGCCACCGGCGCCTCGGCTCCGATGGCCTCCGCGGCCCCGCACGCCCCTGCTCCCGACCGTGCCACCCGCCGGAGCCCGTCATGACAGACCACACCGGTCGCGCCGGCCTGGAGAAGGACGAGCTGTACGCCGTTGCCCGGGAGTTCGCCCAGCTGCGGGGTCAGATCACCGTCCCCGAAGCCCCGAGCGATCTTCTCGATCTCGCCACCGCGTCCCGGCAACTGGCCACGCTGACAGGGCTGGTCAAGGACCTGTCGGACGAGGTCCTCTTCCGGGCCGTCGACGAGGACCCCGGGCTCGATTTCGGGCCGGTCATCGACGCGTACACGTCGGCGGCGGTGCCCGCAGGTCGCGCGATGGAGAACTACACCGAGGCGTACGCCCAGTTCGGCTTCCTGCGCCGCTTCGCCGAGGCCCCCGACTCGGCGGATCTACGCGACGCCCGTGCGGCGGCGTTCCGCGTCGTCCAGGAGCGGATGGAGCTCGTACGCGACGATCTCCAGGAGGTGAGCGACACCCTGCGGGGCGCGGCGGACCGGCTGGAGGGCACGCCACCACGCATACTCGCGGCGTTGAGCCGTTCGGCCCGACCGACGAACTCGATCTACCGCCTGCCCGTGGAGCCGCCCGCCCCGGGTCCGGTCCGGCTCGCCTACACTCCGGCACCCCGTCATGGCCGCTGACCTGGCCTCGGTGGGCACGCCACCGTTGATCGGGAGCCTGTGCTCCGGCTACGGCGGCCTGGACCTCGGCGTCCAGGCCGCCCTCGGAGGCACGCTCGCCTGGCACGCCGAGATCGATCCGGGTGCCGCCCGGATCCTGGCCCGCCACTGGCCAACCGTGCCCAATCTCGGCGACATCACGGCCGTGAACTGGGCCGAGGTCCCGGAGGTGTGCGTCGTCACGGCCGGCTTCCCCTGCCAAAGACGTCTCCGTCGCCGGCCGCCGCGCCGGACTGGCTGATGGCACCCGCTCCGGCCTGTGGCACCACGTCATCCGTGCCATCGAAGCCCTCAACCCCTGCCTGGTGGTGATCGAGAATGTCCGAGGGCTCCTCACCTCGCCCGCCGGTTCCCCTGGCGACGTGGAACTCTGCCCGTGGTGTCTGGGAGACACCGCAGGCCAGCCTGCTGTGCGCGCACTCGGTGCCGTACTCGGCTCCCTGGCCGACATCCGGTTCGATGCGCGCTGGTGTGTGCTTCGCGCCTCCGACGTCGGAGCCCCACACCGCCGGGAGCGGGTCTTCCTCGCCGCCTGGCCATCCCGACGGATCACCGCTGCTCAAGACCCCGACCAGCAACCTGGGGGCCAACGGGGGCAGCCAGCACCCGGCGAAACGCAAACAGGGCGGCCACGGCCCGAACCTCGCGGACGAGATCGAGTGGCTCCTGCCCACCCCGAAGACCTCCGACTGCACCAAGACCCCGCCCAACCAGCGCCACGGCAACGGGGACTTGACCCTGCCCTCGGCGGCAGCACGCCTGCGGCCCACCCCGGATGCCCCACCCACACGCACGGCGGGACGCCGGAAGAGCGCCACGAGCCGGAGCCCGCGCACGCAGGCGCTGCCGCTGTTCGGGGATCCGGAGCCCCGGCAGGACGGGCCGAGATCTGGGGACCGTACGCCGCCGCGATCACCCGCTGGGAACGCGCCACCCGTCCCGCACCGCGGCCGACCGGCGACGCCGGCCGCCTCAGTCCGCGGTTCGTGGAGTGGATGCAAGGCCTACCTGCCGACTGGGTGACCGCCACACCCGGGCTGGGGCGTCCCGCCCAACTGTCCGTTCTGGGCAACGGGGTTGTTCCCCAGCAGGCCGCTCGCGCCCTACGGATCCTGGCCCCGCCCAGGGCCGTATGCCGGCATCGAGCGCCGCGCTGACCTGCGCCTTCTACACCCCTTTTCCGGCCGGGCCAAACCCCCGTTTCTCCGGAACCTCGACACCCCATCCACCAGAACCTGCACCAGGGGTAGCCATGTCCGAACCCGCCCACGAGAGCGAGCCGGTGCGCATACCGGACCACGACCTGGACGACCTCGTCGCCACGGTCACCCGGCTCGTCGCCGAGAGCCGCAAGCAGGGCGAGACGCTCGCCCGGCTCACCGACGACCAGCCCTCCCAGGAAGACGGCGAGCCGGCCGATCCTGTGCACCCTGACAGTCCGGCATCGGACTCCACCCCGGCCGAAGGCGATGCCACCGACGGGCCGGCCTCCGTCTTCATCCTGGCACTCGGCGCCAAGGCGTACGCCGAAGAACTGACCGCGCTGACCAACTGGGTGCACAACCTGCTCCTGCCGGTCTACGGACGAGAGATCACCACCGGCCGCCCGTGGTGCGGGCAGTGGCAGGAGCACCCCGAAGCCGTGGCCCGGCTACACGCCCTGTGGCTCGCCTGGCAGCAACTCACCGACGTCCAGGCCGGCCTCACCGGCCCCTCCACCTGGCACCGCGACCACCTCGACCCGGCCCTGCTCCAACTTCGCACCCCAGATGGCCCGTTCGGCGCCTGCACCACCAGCGCGACCCGACCCCACCACCGGCTGCTGGCCTCCCCTGAGCCCGCCGGAGTCTGAGATGCCCGACGCATACGGACCCCCTGCGCCGGACTACCGGCTCGACGGCTTCCCCGCCGCCACCGCGCAGATCGAGGACGACTTCTCCTCCGTCACGCTCTCGGACGACCTGTTCGTCCCCTTCGCCGAGCACCACAGCGCCGACGGCCGCGACAGCTACCTGCTGCTGTACGACCGATCCGCGATCTGGGACATCCCCGGGACTGCGGAGTACGTCACGCTGCACATCACCCGCGACCTCGAGCAGCTCACGTTCGACTTCGCGTCCGAGCGCCACCCGGTCGTTCCGCTGGCGCAGCACTGGCTCACCCGCCGGGGCTGCCCGAAGGAAGCCGCCGAGGTGTCCCATGACCGCGGGCCCCGTCCCGCCGACGCGGTCACGGCACGCCTTGCGGACCTGCTCCGGACCAACCCCGGAAACCGCTACGAGGTCCTCGACCACTACACCGACAACCCGTGCTCCTTCGACGTCGGCGCCGAGGTCCGCACCCTCGTCCACGACAGCCACCCCGACTCCGCGGATGCGCCGTATCGCCTCTTCCTCGAAGAGACGACCAAAGACATGCGCACCTACACCGTGCGGGAAGGCGTCTTCGCCAGCGCCGAAGAAGCGGACACGTGGGTCATGGAGCGGGACTCGCCGCTCCCCCTGGCACCCGCCCCACCGGGCGCTTCCGACCGCCGGACGGCAGCCGCCCGCGCTCGCTCCACGACCAGCGGCAACGCGCTTGCCGTAGCTCCCGCGCCCGTCTCCCCACCGCGATCAGCGGAACCCGCCCCGACGCACTCCCGTAGGAGCACGCGATGAGCCGGGCACGGTACGCCTTCGCCGCCCATCCCGAGGCCCTCGCCGACCTGCGCGCCGTACCGGAGAACATCCGCGACCTGGCCCTGCTCGAACTGCAGCACCTGGTCCACGGCAACGAACGCGGCGCAGCCCTCCAGCGCGAACTGGCCGGCTGCCACAAGGTCTACGTCGACCCGGAGACCCGCTGGCGACTGGTCATCCAGTACCGGGACGCTCCCGCCTCCTCCCAGCACAAACGGGAGATCTACCTGCTCGCGGTCGGCGAGCGCCAGGACCAGGCCGCCTACCGCGCCGCAGCCCTTCGGCTGGAACGCGAACGGGCGGCCACCACCGCGTCCACGCACGACCGGCGCGCCCAAGCCGCTACGGCCCGCTCTCCTCGCCACCGCAGCGGGCGACCGGTCACCGGTACCCAGCAGCCTGCGGCAACGACCACCTCCGCGAACCGCACCACCTCGGAACGCACCGCGCGGTCCCGCTGACGGCGGCTCAACCACTTTTCGGAGAACCCCACCGTGCCCAACCTCTCCCCCTCACCCACCCGTCATACCGAACTGGTCGACCAGGCCGTCGCCCGCCTCTCACCGCGTTAGACGACCTGGACCCTGCAGACCATCTAGCAGCACGGCCCCATGCGCCTCGCCGACATCAACTCCGCACTTCCGTGGGTGGGTGTCCATGCCATGGCCCAGATCGTGCGCCGAATGCAGACAAGCGGCCTCCTGGACCGGCCTCAGGTCGGGGTGCACGACCTCACACCGCTCGGCCGCGACACACAGTCCGTCCACCGTGCGCTCTCGGCCTGGCACCGGGCCCACCACGCTGACGACACGTCGTCGCTCGCGGAGGCGGAGCGCGTAGAGGACGCACTCGGCCGGCTGCGCGGGAAAGGCACGATCCCTCTCCTCCATGCCCTCGCGCAGTACGGCCCCCTTCCCAACGGTGAGCTGCGAGACGAAGCCGCGCTGGCCACCGGCTCCTTCCACTACCGCATCACGCAGCTCCAGACCGACCAGCTCATCACCCGCACGAGCCCCTTCTCCGGGCGCGGCTCCGAGTACACCCTGACGTCCGCAGCCCGAGGACTCACGCACGTGTACGCCGAACTCGCCGAGTTCGCCCGCAAATCACACGCCGCGGCGACTCGCCCGGACCAGCACGGCGTGACAGCTCAGCAGGCCGTACGGGCGAGCGCGGCCGTGCGCCGCAGTCCTGCGGCTTCTTCCGAGCTGTTCTCGCACGTCACAGCCCCTCAGCCGCGCGTTCCGGCATACGTCACCGCGCTCTCCCACCCGTCCCGGACCAGGTGAGTCCACTGCCCGCAGCCAGATTCCGTCGCGCAACCACGCCCGAGTATCCCCACACGGGCGGCTCAGCCGCCCGTGCCCCACCTCTTGAAGGCCCTCTCATGCCCAGCCCGGATCCCTTCGCCCTCGACCCGCATTCGGACGTCCTGGTCAGCCCTAGCTACCTCGCCGGCCCCGGCGACAGGCGCAGCATCTTCAACACCCTTGATTTCGCCTCTGATTGGACCAAGACCGTCGCCTTCGGTACCGACACCTATTACACCAGCCCATGCCAGCGCGTGCGCGTCGCCAACGCCGTGGAGAGCTTCTACGGCGGGTGGACCATCTCCTACGCCGAGGACCCGCTCGGCGTCCCCGACTGGATCACCACGTTCGACCGGAACACGCCCAACGAGATCGTGGCCGCGTTCACCAAGCTCCTCGTCGACGGACTACACAACAACTTCGCCGACTACCTCGGAGGCGGCCGGCAGTACACGGGTGTCAGCCCGGCGTCGCTGACCGCGCGGCACCAGTGGGAGCCGGTGCACGGTTCCCGGCCGTTCCGTATGGTCTCGCCAGACGGCCACGCCGCCTATCAGATGCGCGTCGGCTGGCTCCACGAGTACGACGAGCTGCTCACGCCCGAGAAGTCGACGTGGCGCATGTCCGCCGGCACCGACCCCGTGTACACGCCGAGCTGGCAGGCCTTCTTCAGCCGGTACACCCCGCAGCACCTCATCGCCGCCTCCACCGCCGTGTTCACGGACCCCACCCCCGTGCCGCGCGCCCTGGACCACATTCCCGACCGCCACCGCCCACTGGTCTCGGTGACCCGCGCGGACATGGCCAAGCCCGACCCACGGGCCGAGGCGGCGCTCGCCCGCAGCACCCAAGCCCAGGCGATGCACACACATCCGCCCCCGACCGCGCCCACCACGCTCGCCGTACACGTCGGTTCCCGACGGCAGCGTTAACCTTCCCGGTCCTGGAGAGTCCCACCGTGCCGACACATGGCCTCAGGCAACTGGCTACTTGGCCCGACCTGGGGGAGGCGGAGCCGAGCTGTGACATTGGCCGGGCACTTGCCTCAGCACACGGCGAGATCGCCCACTTCCATTCCGACAGGGACGTGGACGTACCCCCACAACGGGAACCATCCGGCGGTTCGAGGAATGCGGAACTGCTCGCGCACGTCAACTTGCAATAGAATTCGAACACGCGCTCTAATTCTGGCATGGCGAACCGCAAGGTCGACTACCTCACCAGCGCCCAGGAGCACATCCTCCGCTGCATCCGCGAGTCGATCGCCGACCGAGGCGAAGCGCCTACCATCAAGGAAATCGGCCAGCAGCTCGGCATGCGCAGCAAGGCCTCAGTGCACTGGCACCTTAGGCGCATCGAGGCCCTCGGCTACATCGCCCGCGAGCCCCGCACACCACGCGGTATCCGGCTCACCTGACCAACACCAGCCCTCCCCCGTTCACGAAGCTGGGGTCCTGACCCGCTCCGCTCAGCGCCCGCCTCCTCCATCGCGTGTGACCCGGCTTTACCGCAGTGCCAATGCCCGGTGTGTAGGTCAGTGGCAGATGTTCCTTAAACGACCGGCATACCGCGCTGATGTCCGTTCAAATGGCCCTCGTGACAGAGAGGACGCCCCGAGCCTGGGCACGTACTACACGACTCCGCCGGATCATCCTGCGCAGGGCGAGACCTGGGGTTACGCGGGCCCGCCCTCCGTTAGGGGCACGCCAGCCACGGCGCCCGAGCCGTGGCCCTCAGCGAAACCGCGCCGCCGCGGGCACCCCGGATGCCGGCACGCGCCAGCCGCGTGAAGCGGGCTGGTGGCCACGATTGGAGCGAAGCGTCAGCCTGCTGGCCACCATGGCCACGCTGGTCGTGGCCGCCTCCACCTTGATATCGATCAAGCAGGTCAGCAGCGACCAAGCCCTCACTCTCGAAGGACAGATCACCGATCGGTACAACGCCGCCGTGCAAAATCTCGGCAGCGACTCACAGGACGTCCGGCTCGGCGGCATCTACGCCCTGCAACGCATCATGCAGGACTCCCGACGGGACTATCCCACCATCGTGAACGTGCTCGCAGCCTATGTCCGGGCCCACGCCGTGAAGCCAGAAAAAGGCGGCGCGGCTCCGGGAAAATCAGCGAGCGACGTAGAAGCCGCCATCGGAGTCTTCCGAACCAGGGACACCGGAGAGGCAAGCGATGAGCTTGTCATAGACCTGTCCGACACATACCTGCGCGGAGCCCATCTGGATGGTACGAACCTGACCAACGCCGATCTGACCGGCGCGGACCTCGCCGGGGCCCACCTCGGTGAGGCATCAAGCCCGCACATTGTGAACATGGACTACCTGCCCTCGGAGGCCACCGATCTGTCCGGCGCGACTCTTCGCGACGCCAACCTCAACCACGCCGATCTGCTGGATGCGAACCTGGAGAACGCGGACCTGAGGAACGCGGACCTACGCCGGGCAAATCTCGAATCCGCCGACCTATTCGGTGCGAACCTGGAGCATGCAGATCTGCGCGGAACATACCTGGGCAGTACAAACCTGACCGTAGCGGACCTGCGCTACACGAACCTCACCGGGGTAGACCTGACAACTGCTAGAGGTCTCACCGCGGCCGACCTGGCCGGAGCAGATCTCAACGGCGCGGATCTACGAGGTGTGGACCTGCGTGGAGCAAACCTCGACAAGACCAAGCTCACCGGTGCAGACCTGCGAGGTGCGAACCTGCGCGCTATGGGTCGGTTGACGCCCTGGAGCCCGGCCGGCGAGACGCAGCTTGATGTGTCGGCATTAGTACAGGCTCGGTTGGATCACAGCACCAAACTACCTGCCAGGCTGGCGAAGGACCCACAAGTACAGAAGGCCATGGCAGCAGGCAGCAGCTGACAACAGAGTGCGACAGTCGAGTTCGGGCACCACATGCGAGGCATGTTCGTCTCTCAGTCAGGCGCCTTCGAGCAAACGCACCAGCGAAGCAGTGATCACGCGATGGCGGCCTCCGAGGGGCACGAGCTTGACTGGCGCCTCACCTCGTCTGATCAGTGCGTGAAGGTGCGTCTTCGAAACGCCGAGCGCGGTCGCGGCCTTGGGGACGCTCACCGTAGCGGGCCAGGAGCGGATCTCATCGAGAGTCGGACCGTCACTGGACTTCGAGCGGCCTCCGTCGGCATCACTCGCGGTGACTGGCGTGTCAGCGGTTGCCTGTTCGGCTGCGGCATCCCTGGTCATCAGTTCTCCCGTCTCCGGTACATGGCCTACTGCATCGACATGTAGCGCCTCAGACAAGGCGCCCAGGAGATGTACGAATTATGCGTTCGAGCGGGCCAGAGGCGCCCGGCGCCTCTCCGTGCGGGCTCGGCCCACTAGAAGTCGTACACCGCGAAGTCGGCGACCGGGCGGTACCCAATCCTCTGATAGAGGCCGTTGCTGGTGGGGTTGGCCAGGTCCGCGAACAGCAGGACCTCTGCCGCACCGGCGGCAAGCGCGGCCCGGCTCACCTCGACTGTCGCGGCGCCCGCGTAACCGCGGCCGCGCAGGTGGGTTGGGGTATAGACGGGGGCCACCCGGATCTGGCCCGCGACCATGGGAGTCCTGCCCGCCATGGATACGGGGGTGCCGTCCGGGGTTTCCCATAGCGTGACGCGTTCGTCGGCGATGCGCGTGTCCGCCCATGAGCTGTTGTCCGCGGAGGGGGTTCCTCCGATGTCGGTCACGAACTCGCGGTGCCAGAGCATGAGTTGCTCGCCGGTCCTCCTCACCCGCAACTCGCGCCCGGCCGTCAGGGAACGGCTCCGGTGGCGCGAGCGTGCCCAGGCGGTACAGACGCTCCCGCTCGTGCATCGTCGGTCTCGCGCCCGTGTGCCGCTGCCAAGCCTCGGCGAAGGAAGTGGCGGTGTCCTGGTCCGCGTTGACGCCGGGGAGGGAGTGGCCGAGGTCGGCCAGGTGGGCGGCGAGGCTGTCGGCCTCTTCGGAAGCGAGGGGAGTGAGGGTCAGGCGACGGGGCGGGGTACGGAAGAAGGTCGCGCGGACCTCACCCGCCCGCTCCAGCAAGCCGAAGACCGGGGCGTCGTCGCCGTACGCGTCCGCCCCGCGCGGGTCGTGTCCCTTGTCGTGGTGTAGCCGATCAATCGGCCGTTGTGTTGGTGGCGTTGGGTAGTTCGGGGGCGCTCTCGGGGAGCTCGGCGGG
>NZ_JBEYJU010000098.1:0-34102 GCF_040703965.1 Streptomyces sp. NPDC006655
GCCACCCCGTGCGTCGAGCGTGCGTGCCGGGCGTCGCGACGCCGCGGAGATCCATCAGAAGGGCCCTAGCTGTATTGCCCTGTTCCTAGACCCGCCTCTCCCGGGCCCGGGCCGGCGAAGTCGGCACGCACAGCCGGGCGAGGAGTGCGGCGGCCAGGTAGGCGAGTGCGCCCACCGCCATGCTGGTCCGCAGGCCGGTGCCGTAGTCGGCGGCCGTGGCGAGCAGGCTGCCGCCGAGCGCGACGCCGGTGGCGCTGCCGATCTGGCGGGTGGTGTTGAACAGGGCGGAGGCCGCGCCCGAGTACGCCGCGGGCGCCGCGCCCATCACGGTGGCGGTCGACCCGGTGAGGGCGAAGGAGGTACCGAACCCCGCGGCCATCATCGGGGCCACCAGCAGCGGATAGGCGGGGTCCGGTCCCGCCGCGGCCCAGCCGGCCAGCCCCAGGGCGGCGAGGAGCATGCCCGAGACCACCAGCGGACGATCGCCGGTGCGGCGGGCCAGCCGTCCGGACAGGACGGAGGCGAACATGGTCATCGCGACCGCCGGGAACAGCGCGAGTCCGGTACCGAGGGCGCTGAAGCCGCGCTGGTGCTGGAATTCCAGGCTGGCGGTGAACACCATGCCGTAGAAGCCGAAGTTGAACAGCAGGCCGATCGCGGCGCCACCGCCCATCGCGCTGGAGCGCAGCAGGCTCGGCGGCAGGACGGGCGAGCGGGCCAGCCGCTCGCGCAGCGCGAAGCCCGCGGCGGCCAGCGCGGCCAGGCCCGCCATGGCGAGGACGGCGGGATCCGACCAGCCGCGCCGTCCGGCCTCGTTGAGGGCAGCGGTCAGCAGGGCCGCCGTCGCCACCACCGCGCACTGGGCGGGCCAGTCCAGGGCGCGTGCGGTGCGCCGGGGCGAGCGGGCCACATGGCGCAGCGTCAGCAGCAGGCAGGCCGCGCCGACCGGCAGGTTGACGAGGAAGACCCAGCGCCAGCCCAGGGTGGCGACGAGCAGCCCGCCCAGCAGCGGACCGGCGGCGGCCGCGACGCCCGCCATCGAACCCCACAGGCCGAAGGCCCGGGAGCGCGCGGCCGGCTCCGGGTAGGCCTGCTGGAGCAGGGCCAGGGAGCCGGGCACGATCAGCGCCGCGCCCAGCCCCTCCACGAGGCGGGCCGCGACGAGGAAGGGGGCGCTCACCGCGAGTGCGCAGGCGGCCGAGGACAGCGTGAAGACCGCGACGCCCGAGCAGAAGACCCGGCGGTTGCCCAGCCGGTCGCCCAGCGCGCCGCCGGTGAGCAGGAACCCGGCGAAGACGAGGGTGTACCCGTCGGTGATCCACTGGATGCCGGTGAGCGAGGCGGACAGTTCCCGGCCGATCACCGGCACGGCGACGTTGAGCGCCGTCACGTCCAGGATCACCATGAAGTACCCGGCGCACACCGCCAGCAACGGCACCCGGGCCCGCCGCCCCCGGGACGCCTCACCCCCACCGGCCGACTCCGCGCACGCCACGGCTCCACTCCGTCCCATCCACCGAGCCAGCACACCAAAAGCCACCATAAGGGGCATCCCGCTTCGGGGTGCGTGACAGGGTGGTAGGTTCGCGCAGGTCAGCGTCTATCTGGGGGGGCAGGTATGCGGCACAGGGCGTGGCTCGCGAGACCGTCGGCCGTGGCGCTCGTCCTGGCGGCGGGCCTTCCGCTCGTCGCGGGCTGTACGGCGCACCACGGACAGGACGCACCGCAGGACGGGCTCCGGACCGCCGCCGCGCCCCCTTCCGCTCCCGCCGCCGCGACTCCCTCCGCTCCCGCCTCCGCCCTGACGAGGACCCCACCGGACCTCTCCGGCTCGGCCAGGAGTTTCGTCCGCCTGGCGAACAGGACGGGCTCCGAGGAGGTGACCGTGATCGAGAGCGTCCAGCCAGGGACGGTCGCCGTGGCGACCGAATGCGCCGGTGCGGGGGACACGACGGTGACCCTCGGGAACGTGGCCGCCTACACCGTCAGGTGCACGGCCGCCCCCTCGACCACCTACAACGAGATCCGTCTGGACAGCGGCAGCCACCACGTGGAGATCGCCGTCACGGCCGGCACCCGAGTCCACTGGGGTCTGTCCGTCGGCTGGCGTCCGCTTGATCATCGTCCGTCCTGAGTGCTTCCGGCGCGCCTCGGACGCCGAGCCCTGCCAGGACGACCGCGCCGGGCAGCTCCGCGAACGCCCTGCCCGGAACCAGGAGTTTGCCACGGCGACGGCCGCTGCCGACCAGCACCCACGGGAGGTCGACGACCGCCGGGTCCAGCAACAGCGGCCAGGTCGCGGGGAGTCCGATCGGGGTGATGCCGCCGTACTCCATGCCGGTCTCACCGGTCGCGGTGTCCATCGAGGCGAAGGACGCCTTGCGGGCGCCCAGTTGGCGGCGCACGGCCCCGTTGACGTCGACCTTGGTGGTGGACGGCACCAGGCAGGCCGCCAGCGTGGTCGCACCGCCGCGCTTGCCCGCCACGACCACGCAGTTGGCCGACCGCTCCAGCAGTTCCCGCCCGTAGTGCTCGACGAAGACGGCGGTGTCCGCCCACCGCGGGTCGGTCTCGACGTAGACGATCTGCTCCGCGGGAACGGCTCCGGACCAGTCGCGTACGGCGTCGGCGACCGGGGCGATCAGCTCGTCGAGGCAGTCGGGAGCGGGGGTGGCGGTGTCGAAGTCTCCGATGGGTGGGCGCATGTCGGCACGCTAACAGCCCGCCGCCGGCCGGCTCAGGGCACCGGCGGCACGGACACCGTCATGACCATCTCCATCGGGACGTCCCCGGTGTTGCCGTACACGTGGGCCGCGTTCGCCTCGAAGGAGGCGCTCGCACCCGTCGGTACCCGGTAGTCGACCCCGTCCACGGTGAGGGTCAGCTCCCCGGCGGTGACATGGACGATCTCCACGGTGCCGCTCGGGTGCGGTTCGGACAGGCTGCTCTCCCCCGGCATCAGGTACCAGTCCCACATCTCCAGCGGGCCGGGCGCCTCGGTGCCGGCGAGCAGGCGGTTGAAGCTGCCGGCCTCGGTGTGCCACAGCCGGACCGCCTTCTCCGGGGGGACGATCTGGACCTTCGGGCCCTGCTCGTAGTCGAGCAGGGTGGTGATGCTGACGCCGAGCGCGTCGCCGATCTTGACGACCGTGCCGATGCTCGGATTGGTGCGGGCCTGCTCGATCTGGATCAGCATGCCGCGGCTGACCCCGGCCCGGGCCGCGAGCACGTCCAGGGTGAACCCGCGTACCGCACGCCAGTGCTTGACGTTACGGGCCAGGGACTGGGTCAGCAGGTCGAGGTCCGACACGTTCCGTCCATCGTCGAGGGCATCGCGGTCCACTGTTCTCGAGTGCGGGGTTCGGTCCCGAGTACTCCGCCGGGGTGTACCTGACCGTTCACCGAACTGTACTGCGCGGCGGTGCCGTCTCCGGCATCAGATCCTGCGCCAGCGTGCGTTGCACCACGAGAACACGCCGAAGGCCGCCAGGCCGAGCGCGATCGCGGCGAGCAGCCAGGGACCGGCGGGCAGATCGCGGAACGTGCGCAGGGTGTCGTCCATGCCCTTGGCCTCGCCGGGCCGGTGCCTGACGGCCGCGACGACCGCGAACACCCCGGCGACCGCGAAGACGACCCCGCGTGCCGTACCCCCGGCCACGCCGAAGACATCGGTGAACCGCCTGGCCCGCGCGGACATGGCGGCGGTCCGCAACTTCTCCCGGAACTTCAGCCGGACGGCCCGCACGGCCACCCACAGCCCGGCGGCCACCACCCCGGCCCCGGCGACGCCCACGATCCACTGGCCGCCCGGCCAGCCCAGCACCGTGGCGGTGACGTCGTGCGTCTGCCGGTCCGAGGACCCGCTGCCGCTGCCCCGGTCCCCGGCCGCGTACATCAGCACCGAGTAGCAGGCGAAGACGTAGAAGACGCACCGGCCTGCCGCGGCCGCGCGCTTGGACGGCTCGGCGCCCTTGGGGCCCGCTCCGCCGAACACCGCCTCCGACAGGCGCCACAGCGCCATGCCCGCGAGCGCCACTCCCAGGACGACCAGCAGCGCCGCCCCGAAGGGCCGGCCGGCCAGTTCCTCGAGAGCGCCGCCGCGATCGGCCTGCTGCCCGCCGTGGCCGCCCTGTCCGAACGCGATCCGCAGGGCGATGACGCCCACCAGTACGTAGATCAGCCCGCGGGCGGCGAACCCTGCCCGTGCCGCCACGGCCAGCGCGTGACTGTGCGCCGCCCGGGCGGCCCGGCCGCGCTCCCGCAGTGTCCATGCCTGTGCATCCATACCTCGCCGATGCCCCGGTCCCCCGGTCCGACACCTCACCCGGCGTCGGGAGCCCCGGAGCACGCGCCGGCCGCGACCGGGCTCAGCCCTCGGTCTCCAGTTCGGCGAGCCGCGCCACGTCCTCCTCGTCCAGCTCCGCCAGGGCCCGGAGCTGCTCCGGAGTCGTGCCCGCCGGGATCGGCACCGGCGCCGGGGTGCGCAGCGGGGGCTGCCAGCCGGATTCGGGGGTCCAGTGGCGTACGACCCTGGCCGGGGCGCCCGCCACCACGGCGTGGTCGGGCACCGTGCCCCGGACCACCGCGCCGGCGGCCACCACCACGTTCCGGCCGACCCGCGCGCCGGGCAGGATCACCGCGCCGGTGCCGATCCAGCAGCCCGGGCCGATCTCCACCGGCTCCATGCGCGGCCACTGCTTGCCGATGGGCTCGTGCGGATCGTCGTAGGAGTGGTTGGTGGAGGTGACGTACACGTACGGGCCGAAGTAGCAGTCGCTGCCGATGGTGACCGTCGTGTCCGCGATGACGTGGCTGCCGCGGCCGAGGACCACTCCGTCGCCGATGCGCAGGATCGGCTCGGGGCCGAGGTCGAGGTCGGGCATCAGGCCCGCGGTGAGGGTGACCTGTTCGCCGACGATGCAGTGCGAGCCCAGGTGGATCCAGGGTTCGCCGAAGACGGTGCCGAGCGGGAAGGCGAGGCGGGTGGCTTCGCCGAGGGCGCCGAAACGGAAGCGGCCGGGGCGGTCCGCGGTGACGGATCCCGTGCGCTGCACCCAGGCCCAGGCCGCGTGCACTGCGCGTTGGGCGAGGCGGCGGCGCCAGGACGAGAACGTGTTCTTGGGCTTCGGCACGGTGGTCACGGTACTCAGCGGGGCGCGTCGGCGAGAGGGCGGGCTGCTGTGATCTTCGCCCCAGGCGGTGGCGTAGGTTGCGCGGAGGACCGACGACGAGGGGAGACGGTGATGACGCACAAGGCGCTGATCGTGGGGATCGGCGGACGCGAGCCGGAGATCGGGGACGAGGTGTTCGTGGCGCCGACGGCTTCGGTGATCGGGGACGTGACGCTGAAGGCCGGGGCGAGTGTCTGGTACGGGGCGGTGATCCGCGGCGACGTCGAGCAGATCACCGTGGGGGCGCGGGCGAACGTGCAGGACAACGCCACGCTGCACGCGGATCCGGGGTTTCCGGTGCGCGTCGGGGAGCGGGTGTCCATCGGGCACAACGCGGTGGTGCACGGGGCGACCGTGGAGGACGACTGCCTGATCGGGATGGGGGCGACCGTGCTGAACGGGGCCGTGATCGGGGCGGGGTCGCTGGTGGCCGCGCAGGCGTTGGTACCGCAGGGGATGGTGGTGCCGCCGGGGTCGTTGGTGGCGGGGGTCCCGGCGAAGGTGCGGCGGGAGTTGAGTGCGGAGGAGCGGGAGGGGGTGACCCTCAACGGGACCTTGTATGCGGAGTTGGGCAAGGCGCATCGGGGGGTGCATGAGTAGGTCGTGGGGCGGGTGCGGCGCGGTGGGGGCTGGTCGCGCAGTTCCTCCCCCAGCCTTCGGCCGGGGGTACCCCCAGCGCCCCTGGCGAGGCGCTTCAGTCGCCGGCGCTCACGGGTTCGGCTTCCTTCTGCGGGACCTGGACCTTCTTCGCCTTGCGGCGGACGATCAGCATCGACGCCACGCCCACCAGTACCGCCGCCGCCAGGCCGACGTACGAGAAGCGCTTCAGCCAGTCCTCCGCGACGATGCCGACGTAGTAGACGACCGCCGTCGTGCCGCCCGCCCAGCAGATGCCGCCGAGCAGGTTGGCGATCAGGAACTTCCAGTAGGGCATGCGCAGGACGCCCGCCAGGGGGCCCGCGAAGATGCGCAGGAGGGCGATGAAGCGGCCGAAGAAGACCGCCCACATGCCCCACTTCTCGAAGGACCGCTCGGCGGTGGCGACGTGGCCCTCGCTGAAGTGCCTGGGGAACTTCCGGCCGAGCCAGGCGAGCAGGGGGCGGCCGCCCTTGCGGCCGATCGCGTAGCCGACGGAGTCGCCGATCACCGCGCCCGCGGTGGCGCACGTGCCCAGGACGACCGGGTTGATGTCCGAGTGCTGTGAGGACAGCAGCGCGGCGGAGACCAGGACGATCTCACCCGGCAACGGGATGCCCAGGCTCTCCAGGCCGATCACGAGCGCCACCACGGCGTAGACGGCGACCGCCGGTACCGAGTCGAGCCATTCCTGGACGTGCACCGCCGGTTCCTCCCCTGTCGCGTGCGCCTTTCCCCGGGAAGGCTACCGGTTCGCCGGGGCAGGGCGGCGTCCCCGGCACCCGCCCGCCCTCCGGCCTTCGGTTTTCGGACATCAGGGTGTCATGCGGGACGGGAAGGCTCCCTCGCGGTACCACTCGCCCGTGGCTCCCCACCACGGGCCCCCTGTGGAAGGACAACGTCCCCGTGTCCTCACTGTCGTCACTGCCCTCCGCACTGCCCGCGTCCGGCTCCGAGGCGCCTCGCGTACGCCCCCGGCCGGTCCTGTCGGCGGCCGGCCGGCCGCTCCGGCTCGCCCTGTGCCTGTCTCCCCTGCTCATCGCCGTGATCTGGGGTCTGACCAACCGGTCGCTGCTGTACGAGGGGGTGGCCCGGCTCGCCCACGCCGAGCCGGGGTGGCTGCTGGCCGGGGGCGGCCTCACCTGCCTGACCTGGGTGGTGGCCGCCTGCATCCGGCAGGGCGCGGTGCCCGACCGGCTGCCGCCCGGGCTGCTGCTGGCCTCGCAGTTCGCCGCCGGGGCCGCCAACCACGCGCTGCCCGCCGGGCTCGGCGCGCACGCCGTGACCGTGCGCTTCCTGCGGACCCGGGGCGTCCCGCTGGAGCGGGCCACGGCCTCGATCGCGCTGTACTCGGTGGCTAAGTCCGGCGCCAAGACCGTGGTGCTGGTGGTGTTCCTGCTGTCGTCGTCGGCCTGGCGGCGGCTGGGCGAGCTGGTGCCCGACGGCATGGTGCTGGTCCCGGTCGTCGGCGTGGTGACCCTGGCGGGCGTGGCGGCGGCCGTCGTACGGCCGCTGCGGCGGCCGGTCACCGGGCTGGTGCGGTGTGCCCTGTCGGACGCCCGGGTGGTGCACGCCCGGCCGTCCCGGGCGCTGGCCCTGTGGGGCGGGGCGACCGCGCTGCCACTGGTGCAGGCGGGTGTGCTGGCCTGCACCGGGGAGGCGCTCGGGCTCGGGCTGTCGTGGGGTGACGTGCTCCTGGCGTACCTGGCGGCGGGCACCGCGGGCGGGGCGGTACCGGTGCCCGGCGGGGTCGCGGTGGACGCGGCGCTGGTGTTCACGCTGGCCGCGTTCGGCGCACCCCTGGCGGTGGCCACCGCGACCGTGCTCGGCTACCGGGTGCTGACCGACTGGCTGCCGCTGCTCCCGGGCGCCCTGGTGCTGTCGGCGATGATCCGGGCGAAGGTGCTGTGAGCCGCCCTCAGTCGCGGCGGGCGACGATGCGGTAGGCGTTGGAGACGCGCAGGCGGTGCGAGAGGGGCCGTACGGCGAAGCGGTCCAGGAGGGTGCCGGCGATCAGGGCGGGAACGCCGGCGATGAGCAGGGCGGCGCGCAGCGTCCTGCGCAGGGCGCCGGGCGCCGCCGGCAGCCAGGGGGCGTCCTCGGGCGGAGCGGTGTGGTCGAGGGCGAGCCAGACGGCGGCCAGCAGGTCGACGGGGTCGTGGGCCTCGGCGTGCTGTTCGGCGACGACGGTGAAGCCCAGGGCGGTGAGGCGTTCGCGGAGGTTGGCGACCGGGATGAAGTGCAGGTGCTGCGGCTGGAGCCAGGGCAGCCACCAGCGGCCGAGCAGCCGGGCGTAGCGGCTCTCGGGGTCGGGGACCTCGATGAGGAGGTGGCCGCCGGGGCGTACGGTCTCGTGGGCGGCGCGCAGTTCGCGGTCGGGGTCGGTGCTGTGCTCCAGGTAGTGGAACATGCTGACGACGTCGTAGCGGCCGGCGAGGTCGGGGGCGAGGTCGGGGAAGGCGCCCCGGAAGGCGTGCTCCACGCGGCCCTCGCGGGCGGCGAGGTGGACTCCGTCGGTGAAGTCGAGGCCGTCGAAGGCCGTGCCGGGCAGCACCTCGCGGGCGGCCTCGCAGAAGTGGCCGTGCCCGGTGCCGACGTCGAGCCAGTTCTTGGGGGTCGGATCGTGCGGGACCATGGACTGGGCGCGGCCCCGGTACATCTTGATGCGGCCGCCGAAGGTGCCGCTCATCTTCTGTTCGCCGAGGCCGTCGTAGAAGTCGCGGTAGTAGAACTCCAGGCCGGTCTCGTTGAGGCGGGGGTTCTGGAAGGTGTGCCGGCAGTCCTGGCACTGGTCGAGGACGAACCGGCCGGGCTTGTGCTGGAGCAGGTCGGTGGTGCGCAGGCGGGTGGTGAGCCGGCCGGACCGGCACCAGGGGCAGGTGGTGCGCCGGGGTTCGAAGAAGCGGTCGACGCCGTCGGCCAGGTCCTGCCGGTAGCCGGGGCGCAGCGCCTCGATCTCGCTCGGCTTGCTCATCGGGTCTCCTCAGCTGCGAGTTCCTCGAGGTGGGTCGCCGCGACCGGCGCGCCGCCCGCCGCACGGAACGCGGTGCGGATCCGGGCCGCGGCCGTGCGGTGGGCGGGTTCGTGCAGGACGGTGTCGAGGGCCGCGCCCAGCTTCGGGGCGGTGACCCGGCCGAACCGCACCCGGATGCCCGCGCCCGCGTCGACGACCTGTCCGGCGATCACGGGCTGGTCGTCGCGGATGGGGGCGACGACCAGGGGGACGCCGTGCCACAGCGCCTCGCAGACCGTGTTGTGGCCGGCGTGGCAGACAACCGCGTCGACCCGCTCCAGGAGCGGGAGTTGGGGCAGGACGGGCAGGATCAGGAGGTCCTTGTCGTCCGGCGCCGGGGGCAGGGTGCCGCCGGGGTCGGCGATCAACCCCTGGACCCGGTCGGCGCGTTCCCGCAGGGCGCTGACGCACTCGGCGAGGAACCGCCCGCCGACGTCCGCGTTCGCGGTGCCGAGGGAGACGAGGACCCGGTCCCGGCTCGGGTCCAGCCACTCCCACGGGAAGCCCTCCGCCGCCGGCCGCGCGGAGATCGACGGGCCGACGTGGCGGACCGCGGGCCGGTCGGTGGGGCCCGCGAGTTCGGGGGTGGTGAAGGCCAGGGTCAGGTGCGGCGAGAACCGCGGATCGGCGGTGCCGTCGGGGTTCCCGATGCGCTCCCGCAGTTCGGCGAGCCGGTCCCCGAGCCAGGCGGCGACCTTGGGGACACCGTCGTAAGCACCCCCGAACTCGGCGGAGGTGGTGGCGGAGGTCGCCCAGGGCAGCCCGAGCCGCTCGGCCACCAGGGCGCCCGCGAAGGCCTGTTGGTCGGCGACCACGACGGCGGGGCGGAACGCGTCGACGGCCGCCCGTACGCCGGGAGCCATCGCGTCCGCCAGCGGCACCAGGAACCACTCCCACAGGAACCGCAGCGCCTCCGCACCCCGCAGGTCGGCCGGCCGCTCACCCGCGGCGGTGCCCGCGCACGGGAACACCGTGACGTCCGGTCCCGC
The DNA here is from genome assembly GCF_040703965.1 of Streptomyces sp. NPDC006655. NCBI lineage: Bacteria > Bacillati > Actinomycetota > Actinomycetes > Kitasatosporales > Streptomycetaceae > Streptomyces > Streptomyces sp. NPDC006655. Next base: position 9,810 of record NZ_JBEYJU010000098.1, read on the forward strand.
CAGTGCCCGGACCAGATCGGCGTCCGGGCAGACCCAGGCCACCCGGTGGCCACGGGCGCCGAGTTCGGCCGCGACCCCGACGGCCGGGTTGATGTGCCCGACCAGGGGCGGTACGACGAACAGGAAGCCGCTCACCGGACCCCGGCCGCCCTCGTCCGGCTGACCGAGTGGATCAGCTCCAGGATGTGTCCGCCGACCGTGCCGGACGCCTCGACCAGCACGGAGTGCTCGTACCCGGGCAGCACCACCGAACGGTAGTCCGCAAGCAGCGTCTTCTTCAGCGGGACCACCTCCACCAGGTCCGAGTCACCGCCGTACACCCCGAGGACCGGGCAGCGTACGGCACTGATCTGGTCCTCGGTGAGGACCCGGCTGGCCGGGATGTCCCGGCCCAGGCTGGTCTCGCGGGCGAGCCGGGCCGCGCCCCTGGCCAGCCGGGCGGTGTTGTGGCCGCGGTGGGCGGTGATCCAGGCGATGGCGTCCGGCTCGTTGTGGGCGAGTTCGGTGACCACCCGGCGCAGGATGCCGCCGAGTTTCTCCGCCCAGGCGGCGGTGGCGGGCTCGGACTCGATCAGGGTCAGGCTGGCGGCGCGTTCCGGGTGGCGGGCCGCCCAGCCGAAGGCGATGGTGCCGCCGTAGGAGTTGCCGACGAGGTGCACCGGGCCGGTGACCGACAGGTGGTCGAGCAGGGCCTCCAGGTCGTCGATGTTGTGGTCCAGGGTGTAGCCGCCGGCGGGACGCTCGCTGCGGCCGTGACCGCGCAGGTCGTACATGACCACGTCCAGGCCCGAGGCGGCGAAGGCCGGGGCCACCGTGAAGTAGTAGCTGGCCAGGCTGTCGGTGAGCAGCCCGTGGACGAGGACCACCGTGGCGAGGGGCGTACGGCCCTCCGCGGGGCCCATTCTCTGAACGTGCAGCCGGACGTCTCCGGTGTCGACCATCGCCATGGCTCAGCCCGCCTCCGTGGCCTTCAGACTCCACACCACGTACTCCACGAGCCGCCCCACGGTCAGCTCGATGATCTCGTCGAACTCCATCCCGGCCAGGAACTCGGCGAAGTTGACCCGCTTCCCGTAGCGGTCCTCCAGGAGACCGGCGAGGGTGACCAGGTCGATGGACTCCAGCTCCAGGTCGCGGTTGAAGGTGGTGCTCATGCCGATCTCGGCGTCGTCGTCGCCGTACTCCTCCAGGAGGGTGCGGAGCATCCGCGTCAGGTCGGCGAGGACGGTCTCCTCGTCGGCGCGGACTTCGGGCTCGGTGGGGTTCATCGCGGGTCCTCCTCGATGTCTGCGGCTGCCGGCCCGGTCGTCCAGGCCACGACGTAGGCGCGGTCCGGCAGTGCGGGGGGATTGCGGACCGGCGCGCAGTGCACCGGGTAGGCGCGTTCCAGCCGGCCCGAGACCAGCAGCCGGCTGCCGTCCGGGGCGGCCTCCAGCACGGTGAAGTCCCTCGGCCGGCCGTCGAATCCGGTGCCCTCGGCCTTCGCGACGGCCTCCTTGGCGGCCCAGAAGCGGGTGAACCACAGGGCCGTGTCCGGGCCGAGGCCGTGCAGCAGCCGCAGTTCGTCCGCGCCGAGGGCGGCCTCCATGGCGGCCGGATCACGCCGGGTGACTTCTTCGATGTCGATGCCCGGGCCGGGTCCGGGCGTGTGCGGCCGGACGATCGCCACCGCCGCCTCCGCCCGGTGGGCGAGGGAGACGTCCAGTGCGGGCAGTGTCCGCCCGTGCACACCGATCACGTACGGACGCCCCAACTCGTCTTTCCGCACCTGGAGTTCGCCCGGATAGACGGGTCCCTCGCCGTGCTGCCACAGCCACTGCCGTACCGCGTCCTTGGCGGCGATCCGGCCGAGCAGCCACTGCCTGCGGCCGCGCGGGGCGCGCTCCGCGTACTGCGCACGCTCCGCTCCCGCCAGTGAGTTGCGCATGATCAGCTCACGGGAGGCCAGGTCCGGCCAGCGCTCGTGGACCAGCACCCAGCCACCGGGACGGGCCTCCGAGAGGGTGTTGCGCTCCGGGAACCGCTCGACGGGGCGGGTCCGCGGGTCGTTGTCGAAGCGCCGGTCCTGCCAGCCGGCGATCCGCGCCCACACCCGTCCGCCGACGGTGAGCTCCACGTCCGCCTCCAGGACGGTGTCGGTGAGCGAGGTGATCCGCACCAGACAGCCGACCTCGGTGCCGGGGGCGGGGTGCGGGCCGTGGAAGCGCATCTCCCGCATCTGCACCGGGAAGACGACCGTCCGCTCGGTGCGGGTGGCCATGATCCAGTAGCCGAGGATCTGGCCGACGTTGTCGAGCAGGGCACCCGGGGCGGCGGGGGTGGTGATCACCCCGCGCACGTGCCGGTCACCGATCGCGGTGAGCTCCGAGACGCCCTGGTAGGCGGGGCCGTGGAACATCCAGCGCTCCGCGTAGAGCTGGGCGGCGGTGTGGTCGGGGGTGCGTTCGGGAGCCGGGGGGCGGGTGCGGGCGGCGGGCGGCGCCGGGTGGGCGGGGGCGACTTCCACGACCGCGCGGGCGGTGGGGCCGAAGGTGACGGAGACCCGGCCGGGGTCCTCGGGGGTGACGGTGACCGGGACGTCGAGGGGAGGTGTGGCGGTGAGCCAGCGGTCGAAGCGGGCTGCGTGCACGGCGACCGCCCGCAGGCCGGTGGCCGCCTCCGCCGCGTCCGTCATGTGCCGCACGATCGTGGTCGCCGGGACGACCGGCCACCGGTCCTCCACCACGGGCCAGCCGGGACGCTGCGGAAAGAAGCAGTGGTCGAGGAGATGGGGCATCGCCTCGGGGGAGACCCGGAGGGTGGTGGTACGGGAGGCCGGGGCGGGGGTGGGCGAGACGTGGCCTGTGGCCGGGGTCGGAGGGGGTGTGGTGGTACGGGAGGCCGGGGTGGGGGTGGGCGAGACGTGGCCTGTGGCCGGGGTCGGAGGGGGTGTGGTGGTACGGGACACGGGGGCGGGCGCGGGGTGGGGGCGGCCGTGGGTGGGTGCGGGGGTGGTACGGGCTCGCGGGGTGGGCGCGGCCGGGGTCGAGGGCGGTGTGTGGAGCGCCGTGAGTACGGCGACGGCCGAGTCGGCGGTGTCCCGCAGGAGTGCGCTCAGTTCGGCTGCGGCCGGGATCCGGGCGGCGAGGTCGTCCAGCGGGGTCGAGCCCGCGGCCGGTGCGTGGACGGCGCCCGAGGCCGACGCGTTCCCGCCTGCCTCGGCCCGCACAACGCCACCCGCCACGGCCCGCGCGCCCCGGTCCGCCACGGTCCCTGCGACTCCGTCCGCCACGGTCCCTGCGCCTCCACCCGCCGCAGTCCGCGCGCCTCCGCCCGCCACCGTCGGTGCGCCCCGGTCCGCCACGGTCCCTGCGCCTCCACCCGCCGCAGTCCGCGCGACTCCACCCGCCACGATCGGTGCGGCTCCACCCGCCACGGCCCGCGCGACTCCACCCGCCACCGTCGGTGCGACTCCGCCCGCCACCGTCGGTGCGCCCCGGTCCGCCACGGTCCCTGCGACTCCGTCCGCCACGGTCCCTGCGCCTCCACCCGCCGCAGAACGCGCGACTCCACCCGCCACGATCGGTGCGGCTCCACCCGCCACGGTCCGCGCGACTCCACCCGCCACGGTCGGTGCGGCTCTGTCCGCCACGATCGGTGCGGCTCTGTCCGTCTCGGTCCGTGACGGTTTGCTCCACTCGGGGTGCGCCGGTCGGGTCGTCTCGGTTCGCGCGGTTCCGCTCTCCTCGGGTCGCATGGCCGTGTGGAGCTCGGTGCGCAGTGCGGCGAGGGTCGGGGCCTCCAGCGACACCAGGGCGCCGTCCAGGTCCAGGCGTACCGGGCGGCGGCGGTGGACGGGCTTCGTCGCGGTGCGTGGTGCCGCGGTGGCCCCGGTGACCGAGACCGACACGCCGGCCTGGCCCCGGGCCGCGGCCGCCACCGGTGCGCCCGCCGTCCACAACGCGGTCGCCACCCGGCGGAGTTGGGCCATCCCCGAGCGGTGCGGGGAGTTGGCGGCGACGGCGAGGTGGTCGCGGTCGCCGAGGATGTCACCGATCAGCGAGGCGAGTTGGCCTGGCCCGGTCTGGACGAACGTGCGGTGCCCGGCGGCGTACATGGCCTCGATCAGCTGCCGGAAGCGGACGGGCTCCAGCAGGTGCCGGACGAACAGCTCGCGTACCTCCGTCTCGCCCTCCGGGAAGGGCGCCGCGACGGTGCCGGACCAGACCGGGACCGCCGGCCGGTGCAGCCGGAAGCGCTCGGCCGCCTCCTTGATCGGGCTCAGGTACGGCTCCAGCATCGGCGTGTGGAACCCGGAACGGAACGGCAGCACCTGGCACAGCACACCGTCGGCCCGGAAGGCGCGGACGAAGTCCGCCACGGCCCGGTCGGGGCCGCACACCATGGACTGGCCCGGCGCGTTGTCGTGGGAGAGGACGATCCCGGCGTCCGCCCAGTCGTCGCGCAGGACGGCGACGACCCGTTCGGCGGGGGCGCCGATCGCGGCGAACGCGAGTCCCGGGACGGTGACCGCGTCGGGATCGAACTCGGCCATGAAGGCGTCCACCTGGACTCCCGAGTACAGTCCCGCGACCACCATCGCCGTCCACTCCCCGACGCTGTGCCCGGCGACCGCGTCCGGGACCACGCCCATCCGGCGCAACGCCGCGTCGAGGAGCCGCCCCACGCCGACGACACCGAACCCATGACGGCCCACGTCGCCGACCCGCATGTCCCCGGTTGCGGGTGCGGTGACGGTGGGGAGGCCGAAATGCGTGGCGATGTCGTCGACGCGGGGAGTGAACTCGCCTTCCAGGCCGGGGAAGACGAAGGCCAGCTTGCCGGTGCCGAGGAGCGGGGCGGGCCGGAACCACACGTCGTTGCGGCCCTGCCAGGGGCGGCCCCTGCCGACCGCGCGACGGGCCAGGGCGAGCCGCTTGGCGGTGGGGTCCACGATGCCCAGGCGCACGGGCCCGGCCCCCGGGTGCGTCCGTTCCGGGGCGAGACCGGCGGCCAGGACGGCGGAGTCGTCCGCGTCGAGGGCGGCGGTGAGCCGCTCGGGGGTGTCGGCGGCGAGGAGGAGGATCCGCTCGGGCTCGGTGACCCGGGCGACGGTGGCGCCTTCGCCGGGGGTCCCCCGCGGGGCGGCGGCCGGGACGGAGTGTCTGCCCGGCGCCTCTTCGAGCACCACGTGCGCGTTGATCCCGCCGAACCCGAAGGCGTTCACCCCGGCCCGGCGCACCGGTTGGTCCGGGGCGGTCTCCCAGGGCCGGGCCCGGTCCAGGGTGCGGAACCGGGTGGCGGCGAGAGCCGGGTGCGGATCGTCGCAGTGCAGGGTGGGCAGCAGGGTCGCGTGGTGCAGCGCGAGGGCGGCCTTCACCAGTCCCGCCACTCCGGCGGCCGGCATGGTGTGGCCGATCATCGACTTCACGGAGCCGAGCACCGCGCGTTCCTCGGCGGGTCCGAACACCTCGGCGAGGGTGGCGAGTTCGGCGGAGTCGCCCGCCGGGGTCGCGGTGCCGTGCGCCTCCAGCAGGCCGACCGAGTGCGGTGCCGCGGGGTCGAGTCCTGCGGCCCGCCAGGCCTGCCGCACGGCGTGCGCCTGACCGCCGGGGTCGGGGTTGACGAGTCCGGCGGTGCGGCCGTCGCTGGCCACGCCGGTGCCGCGGATCACGGCGTAGACACGGTCGCCGTCCCGTTCGGCGTCGGCGAGGCGCTTGAGCACGACGACCCCGGTGCCCTCGCCGATGAGGATGCCGTCGGCGTCCCGGTGGAAGGGGCGGATGCGCTCGCTCGGGGAGAGGGCGCGGAGCTGGGAGAAGACGCTCCACAGGGTGATGTCGTGGCAGTGGTGCACTCCCCCTGCCAGCATCATGTCGCAGCGTCCGGCGGTGAGTTCGGTGACCGCCTGGTCGACGGCGACCAGTGAGGAGGCGCAGGCCGCGTCCACGGTGTAGGCGGGGCCGCGCAGGTCGAGGCGGTTGGCGATCCGGGAGGCGGCGAGGTTGGGCACCAGGCCGATCGCGGACTCGGGACTGGCCGGGCCGAGGCGCTCGGTGAACGCATCCCGTACGCGGGCCAGTTGGCCGGGCGTCAGGCCGGGCACCAACTCGCCCAGCGTGCGCACGAGCTGGCCGGCCGTGCGGACCCGCTGATCGAGCCGGACCAGGCCGGGGGTGAGATAGCCGCCCCGGCCCAGCACCACGCCGATCCGGTGCCGCTCGGGCAGCCGGTCCGCGCCGCCCGCGTCGGCGAGGGCGGCGGCGGCCACGTCCAGCGCGATCAGCTGGTCGGGTTCGGTGCCGGCGACGGAGTTCGGCATGATCCCGTACCGGGTGACCTCCACCTCGGCCAGCCCGTCCACGAAGCCGCCGCGCCGGCAGTACACCTGGTCGGGGGCGGCGGGGCCGGTGGCCGAGCCGGGCCGGTAGTAGTCCGCGTCCCAGCGGCCCTCCGGCACCTCGCCGATGGCGTCCACGCCGTCGCGCAGGTTCCGCCAGTACGCGTCGAGGTCCGCGGCACCGGGCAGCAGCACCGCCATCCCGACGATCGCGACCGGCACCCGTCCTCCGGCGCCCGCGTCGGCTGTAGTCCCGCTGTCGTCGGTCATCTCACCAGCCCGACGCGGTGTAGACGACGGCGCGGGTGGTCTCCGCGCCCCAGGCGAGCTCCCGCAGCAGCGCGGCCGTGCCCTCGTCGGGGTCGATCAGTCGTACCCCGCGCCGTGCGTACTCGCGCCCCAGTTCCGGACTGACCATGCCGGTGTGGCCGCCGGTGGGGGCCCAGGGGCCCCAGTGCACGGTCAGGACCCGGTTGCCGGTGCGCCGCGCCCAGTCGGCGCCGAGGCTCTCCAGCGTGTCGTTGGCGGCCGCGTAGTCGGCCTGGCCCCGGTTGCCGAGGACGGCGGAGACGCTGCCGAACAGCACCGCGAAGGCAGGGCCGCCGGGGAGTTCCTCCAGTGCGGCGAGCAGGGTCGCGGCGCCGGTCGTCTTGGTGCCGTAGACCCGCTGGAAGGACTCGGGGGTCTTCTCGGCGATCAGCCGGTCCTCGATCACCCCGGCCGCGAAGACGACCCCGTCCAGGCGGCCGTGGTCGGCGTGGATCTCCTTGACCGCCTGGAGGGCGGCGTCCCGGTCGCGGAAGTCGACGGCGTGGTAGCGGGCCTCGCTGCCGAGCGCGGCGAGTTCGTCGAGGGTGGCGGTGATCTCCCGCTGGGAAAGCAGCAGTTCGGCCTCGCGGTTGACCTCGGCGGGCTTCAGGCCACCCCGGGCGGCGAGGGCCGCACGGAGTTCGGCGGGGGTGCGGGCGGCGGCGGTGTCCGGGGCCTCGGGCCCGGTGGGCGCGGGGGTCCGGCCGAGCAGTTCGAGGCGGCAGCGGCAGGCGGTGGCGAGGGCGGCCGCGAACTTCGCGGTGATGCCCCGGGCCCCGCCGACCAGCAGCACCACGGAGTCCCGGTCCAGGCCCAGCGCACCGGCCTCGGCGGCGCCCTCCCCCGCCGGTCCGGCACCGGTGCTGCCGAGCGCGCCCAGCGGCGCCTCCACCGGTTCGAGGCCCTGCCGGCCGGCGGCCGTGCGCAGCACGACGGGCGCCGGGCCGGGAGCGAGCAGCTCGGTGAGCAGTGCGTCGGCGACGGCGGCCGGTTCCGCGTTCTCCAGGGTCACGACCCGGGCGACGGTGTCCGGGTACTCGCGGGCGACCGTACGGAACAGCCCGTGCAGGCCGGCCGAGCGTGCCGCGTCGTCACCGTCGGCGGGCCGGGCGGCCAGCAGCCAGCGCGGGCCACGTGCCAGGGCCGCCCGCAGGACCGGGAAGGCGTCCGGCAGCACCGGCGTGTCCCCGGTGCCGGGCAGCGCGCCCAGGTACAGCACGCCGTCCACGGCCCCGTCCGCCTCCCCGAGCAGGTGGTCCGGTGCGACGGTCACGGTCTCGGCGCCGTACGCGCAGAGCCGTTCCGCCAGGGGCGCGCCGTCCCCGAGGACGAAGAACCGCTTCCCGGACAGTACGGCGGCCGGGTCGGCCCCCGTTTCCGGCGGCGCGAGGGGCACCGGCCGCACCTCGTAGCGCTTGGGTGCCACTGCGCCGAGGGTCTCTTCGTGCGCCGGGGCCTCTTCGGCCGTCTCCTCGGACGCGGCGGCCCCGGCGGTCTCCGTCCCGGCCGCCCCTTCGACGCGCGCCGCGAGCCAGCCCGTCACGGCGGCCGCCGTGCGTGCCTTGGCCAGTTCCTCCAGCTCGCTGTCGTCCAGCGTCCGGGTACCGCCCGCGATCCCGAGACGCTTCGCCAACTCGCCCGCGATCTCGGCACGTTTGATGGAGTCGATGCTGAGGTCCGCCTCCAGGTCGAGGTCCGGCTCGATCATGTCGAGGGGGTAGCCGGTGCGTTCGCTGATGATCTCCAGCACCACCCGCTCGACGTCGGCGGGCTCCTCGGGTGCGGCTACGGGTGCGGTCTCGGGCCCGGCGACGGAGGGCGCCGCCGCCTGCGGTTCGGGTACGACCGATTCGGCGGGCGGCAGCCACCCGGGAGCCGGAGCCGCGGGCACCTGGGTCGCCCCGAAGTAGGTGAGCAGCACATCGCGCTGGGCGGCGATCATCTCCCGGCTGGTGCGCAGGTATTCGGAGATCAGCGCGTCCCGGTCGGCCGGGGTGCCGTGCGGCTGGTTCGTCGTCACAGTCGTCGTCTCCACGACTCGTCGGGCCGGTGCGAGGGCACCGGGCAGCAGGTCTCCGTCGGCGGTGCGCACCAGCTGGCCGTCGACCGTCCAGCCGGGCCGCTTCGGTGCCGGGGTGCGCAGCGCGTCCACGGCGTCGCGGCCGCGCAGCAGCCAGGCGGTACGGACCGGCACCCCGGCCACGGCCAGCCGGGCGAGCGCGTCGAGCCAGCCCGGCAGGCCGCTGTCGGGGCGGGGTTCGCAGGCCACCGCGGTGTGCGGCCGCTCGCCGAGGATCTGGCCGACCAGCCGGCTGAGGACCGTCCCCGGCCCTGCCTCGACGAAGACCCGGGCGCCCGCCTCGTACATCGCCTCGATCCCCGCCGCGAAGGCGACGGGCGAACCGATCTGGGCGGCCAGTTCGGCGCGTACGGCGTCGGCGTGCCGCGGGTAGGGGGCCGCCGTGCGGTTGGACCACACCGGGAACTCGGGCGGTCGTACGTCCTTGTCGGCGAGGGCGTGCGCGAACCGCTCCCCGGCCCCCGCCACGACCGGGCTGTGGAAGGCACAGGCCACCGGAAGCCGCTTCGCGCCGAACCCGGCGTCCCGCAGCAACCGCACGGCCTCGGCCACGTCCGGCGTGGGGCCCGAGATCACCGTCTGCTGGGGGGAGTTGTGGTTGGCGAGCACGACGGATGGCGGCGCCTGCGCGGTGCGCAGGGCGCGTTCGACGTCGTCCGCCCCGGCGGACACCGCGGCCATGGTGCCCGGTTCGTCGCCGGCGGCGGCCAGGATCGCCGCCGCGCGTTCGGCGCTGAGTTCCAGGAGTGTCTCGGGGGCGAGGGCGCCGGCCGCGCCGAGGGCGACGAGTTCGCCGTAGCTGTGTCCGGCCGCCATGTCGGGGCGCACCCCGGCCGCCGTCAGCAGGGCGTGGGCGGCGAGGCCGGTGATGCCGAGGGCGGGCTGGGCGGCCCGGGTGTCGGTCAGGGCGGCCCGGCGGCGCTCACGGGTGTCGTCGTCGAACGCGGTGGGCGGGTAGAGGACGTCGGCGTGGGCGCGGCCGAGGCGCAGGTAGTGCTGGAGCTCGGGGAACGCGATCAGGACGTCGGCGAGCATGCCGGGGCGCTGACTGCCCTGGCCGGGAAAGAGGAACGCCACCTTCCCTGCGCCGTCCTGGGCCCCGTCGGCCAGGTGGATCCCGGCGCGCGGGTCGTGCTCTCCGGCGAGGATCCGGCGCAGTCGTCCGGCGAGCCCGCTCACGTCCCGCGCGACCACCGCGGCCCGCACCGGCTCGTGCGCGGCGTCCGCACGGCGGGCGGCGGCCAGCGCCAGGTCGCGCAACCGCCAGGACCCGGACTCGGCGGCCCGCAGGATCTCCTCGACGCCCCGGTGCGCGGCCTTCTCGTCCCGGCCCCTGAACAGGAACAGCTCGGCGGGCCAGGCGAGGAGCCCCTGCTCGGGTGGCACGGGGCTGTCGTACGCGCCGACCACCACGTGGAAGTTGGTGCCGCCGAACCCGAAGGCGCTGACGCCGGCGATCCGTTCGGCGGCCGGCGCGGCCCAGGGTCTGGCCTCGGTGTGGAAGGCGAACGGGCTGTCGTCCTCCTGCCAGGCCGCGTTGGGCCGCTCCAGATGCAGGGTGGGCGGTGTGACGCCGGTGTGCAGGGCGAGGGTGGTCTTGATCAGGCCGGCGAGTCCGGCCGCACACTTGGTGTGCCCGATCTGCGACTTGACCGATCCCAGCGCACAGCCACCGCTGACCGCTCCGGCGTCGGCGAACACCTCCCCGAGAATGGTCAGTTCGGTGCGGTCGCCGACGACGGTCCCGGTGCCGTGCGCCTCGACCAGGCCCACTTGTGCCGGCGAGATCCCGGCGTTGCGGTACGCGCGCAGCAGGGCGGCCCGCTGTCCCTCGGGACGCGGCGCGGTCAGCCCCAGGGAACGGCCGTCGCTGGACGAGCCGAGCCCCTTGATCACACCGTAGATCCGGTCGCCGTCGCGCTCGGCGTCCGCCAGCCGCTTCAGCACGACGCACGCCACGCCCTCACCGAGGGCGATGCCGTCGGCGGAACCGTCGAAGGCGCGGGAGCGACCGGTCGGCGACAGGGCGTGCACGGAGGAGAAGAGCACGTAGTCGTTGATGCCGTTGTGCAGGTCGGCGCCCCCGCACAGCACCACGTCGCTGGTGCCCGCGGTGAGTTCCTTGCAGGCCACGTCCACGGCGGCCAGCGAGGACGCGCAGGCCGCGTCGACGGTGTAGTTGGCGCCGCCGAGGTCGAGCCGGTTGGCGATCCGGCCGGAGATGACGTTGGCGAGCATGCCGGGGAAGGAGTCCTCGGTCAGCCGGGGCAGCTGATCCGCGAGCCCGTCGGGCACCTTGCCGTAGTAGGAGGGCAGCACGGCGCGCAGGGTGCCCGCGTTGGACAGGTCGCTGCCCGCCTCGGCGCCGAAGACCACGGACGTGCGGGACCGGTCGAACTCCCGGCCCCGCTCGCCGTATCCGGCGTCGTCGAGGGCGCGCCGGGCGGCCTCCAGGGACAGCAGCTGGACCGGCTCGATGTGGCCGAGGGAGGCGGGCGGGATGCCGTAGGCCAGCGCGTCGAAGGGGATGGGCGGCAGGAAGCCGCCCCACTTCGACGTGGTGCTCCCGTCCGCGTGGTGGACGGCCGGGTCCCAGCGCTCGGGCGGCACCTCGGTGACCGCGTCGTGGCCGGCCACCACGTTCGCCCAGAACGTGGCGAGGTCGGGAGCCTGCGGGAACATGCAGGCCATGCCCACGATCGCGATGTCCAGCGGGGCGGGCGCGGGCGGTTCGGTGCGCTGCCGGGGTGCCGGCCGGGCCGCCAGGAGAGCGGCCGCCCCGTCGGTGACGGCGTGGTGCAGGGCGGCCATGGTGGTCGTCGCCGAGCGCAGGACGGCGACGTCCCCGGCCATGAACATGCCGTCGTTGAGCTGGCGTCGCTCGTCGACGGGTGTCACCTCGCCCGTTTCGGCACGGTCGACGCCCTTGCTGGCGATGCGCAGCCGGCCGACGTTCAGGCGTTCCAGCTCCTCCCACAGCCGCCGGTCCGGGACTCCGCCGGCCCGTAGCTCGGCTTCGCGCTTGTGGTAGTTGAGGGTGAAGGGGCTGGGCACACAGCGGGTGGCGTGTCCGGGGGCGGTCTCCAGGAGGGCGGTCGAGGCGGCGGCCCTGACCTGGCGCTGGAAGAGGGGCTGGATCGCCCCCCGGTCCACCGCCTCCTCGGTGAAGAGGTAGGCGGTGCCCATGAGGAGGCCGACGGCCGCGCCCCGGGCGGTCAGCGGCGCGGCGAGCGCGGCGACCATCGCGGCGGAGCGCTCGTCGTGGATGCCGCCCGCGAAGAACACCTCCAGTCCTTCGGCGTCCGGGAAGTCCTCCAGCACGGCGAGCTGGGCCTCCCACAGCGGGAAGCTCGCGCGCGGCCCGACGTGGCCGCCGCACTCCGAGCCCTCGAACACGAACTTCCGGGCCCCTGCCTCCAGGAACTGCCGCAGGAGCCCCGGTGAGGGCACGTGCAGGAAGGTGCTGATCCCGGCCTGTTCCAGCGCCTCCGCCTGGGCGGGCCGGCCGCCGGCGACGATCGCGTGGGTGGGCCGCAGTTCGCGTACGGCGTCGAGCTGGGCGCTCCGCAGCTCCTCGGGAGCGAAACCGAGCACGCCGACGCCCCAGGGCCGCCCGTCCAGTGCCGCCTTGGCCTCGGTCAGCAGCTCGCGGGTGCGGGCGCCGTCCGCGAGGGCCAGCGCGAGGAAGGGCAGGGCCCCGTCGTCGGCGACGGCCGCGGCGAAGGCGGCCCGGTCGCTGACCCGGGTCATCGGGCCCTGGGCGACGGGCAGCCGGGTGCCCAGGGCGCGGCTCATCGCGGAGGTCGCGGGCCGCAGCGCGGCGGCCGCTTCCTCGCCGGTTTCCCGTATCGCCGCCCTCAACTCCCGCACCGTTCGCCCGGCGTCGCGCCATCGGTCGGCGAACCGCGCGGCGAGGAAGCCGTCCTGGCCCACCGGAAGCAGCTGGGTGCGCGGGTCCTCGGCGCCGAGCAGCGCGGCGACCGCGGCCGGGTCGTCGGCGGGCGGGCGCACGGTGTCCGGGCCGCGCCGGTGCAGGACCCGGTGCCCGGCCACGACCACCGTCTCGGAGCCGTCCAGGGAGCGCAGCGCGGCCGCTGTCGCCTCGGGCAGCCCGGCCTCGGCGAGCAGGGCGAGTTGGCTGTCCAGGACGACCCCGGCCGCGCCGCCCGCCACCGCGGCCGCCGCCGTACGCGGCCCGATGCCGCCGCAGGCCCACACCGGTACGTCCAACTCCGGTGCCGCGAGCAGTTGTTGGAGGAGGACGAAGGTGTTGAGCGCACCGACCCGGCCACCGCTCTCCGCCCCGCGGGCGATGAGCCCGTGCGCGCCGGCCGCGACCGCCGCGCGTGCCGCGGCCAGATCGGTGACCTCGACGAGGACCCTGCTGCGCGGGGCGAGTTGCGCGATGTCCCAGGGTGCGTGATCCGAGGAGGCGGGGTCCCAGGAGGCGGGGTCCCAGGGCACGTCGGCGGCCAGGACCACCGTGTCGGGGACCGGGTGCAGGTCGTCCGGGCCGAGCGCACAGCCCGCCCCCACCCGCACGCCGTACGGCCCGGGCGCCGCGCGGCTCAGCCGGGCCAGCGCCTCCCGGGTTCTTCGGTCACCGCGGCCGAGGTCGAGGACACCGAGTCCGCCGGCGGCGCAGACCGCCGTGGCGAGCCTGGCGTCGGGTTCTCCGAAAGGGGTGATGCAGATGATCAGGTCGACGGCACGCACAGGGGACGTCATGATGCTCCGAATAATCGGGAGGACAGCACGGTGGGGAACGTGTGCGGCGGAGAGATCCGGGTGAGGCCACCGGAAACTAGCGAGTTCATTACTCGCGGGTCAATAACGGGGTGGCGCTTTCACGCGGGGTGGCATTGATTCGGCCAGTGGGGGGAATTCACCGCAAGAGCCGAAAATCCGAGCAATCCCCTGCGGATCAGGGACCGCGAGCCGCACGGAGCACTGCCGCCACACCGCCACAAGCGCGTCAAAGCACCCAGGCGATTCATCCCGCCCTCACCCTGGCGCAACGTGCGGTGCCGTGGCGCAGAGCTCTGTAAATTCGGGGTGTCCGAGGCCCGCTGGCTCGATCGTGGCACACCGGAAACCCATACCGCACAGTCCTGCACGAACCCCGCACCAAGCCGACAGAAACCTGACTCCAACTGCATCGCTTCAATTGAAACGCACAGTCGGGAAAATTATCGTAAATCCTTGAAGTAAACGGTCGGAGAGCTCCCGCTCGCCGACCGTTCGTCGACGGGGATTCAGCGGTGACCGTGCGCGCCGCGACCCGCACGGTCACCGGCTGCGGCGACGAGCAGGCTCCCCGTCCCGCGCACGACGTCCGTCACGGGCTTCGGCACGGAGCCCCGCACCGCACCGGCCGCCGCGGTGAGCGTCCCCACGGGCCCCACGGGCTCCGCCTGCCCGACCGCGCCGACGGGCGCGGCCGGAACGACGGCGACGGGACGGCCGGGGGCCCCGGCCCGCACGACCCGCGTGCCGTACGGCTCCGGTGGCGCACCGGGTGCCTCCACCGCCGCAGCCGCGGACCCGGGGGACCCGGTGGACCCGCCCTGCCGTGAAGGGGGCGTCACCCTCGGAGCGGCCACGTGCGGCACCGCCGTGTCGTCGCCCGCCGGTCGCAGGTCCCAGCGCTGCCCGACCGACCCGTCGCGGCGGGCCACCACCACCTGGGCGGCGTCCGCGGCCAGCGCGAGGCCCTTGTCCCAGCGGAGCAGGAGTTCACCGCGCACCGTGAGGTCGTACGACACCTCCCCCGCGTGCACCAGGCAGCCGGAGACCACGACACCGCGGGTGCCGGGATCGGCGGTGAGGCACAGGGTGGGCTCGAGCGCGCTGCGCAGCATGCCGTCCTCCTGGTACGACCACTGCTGGGACCCGGCGTCCGAACAGGTGTCGAGACGCAGTTCGGCGCCCGCCCGCACGAGGCCGCCGCGCACGTCGGCACAGAGCCCGGTGCCGAGGCTGCGCAGTCGGCCCTGGGCGATCTCGGCGGGTTCGCCCGCCGAGGCCGGCGACGGAGAGGCCGCGGCGGGCGGGTGGGCGGTGGGGCCGGTCCGGGTGACGCCCACGACCGGGGCGCCCCAGGTGGTGGCGCCGGGGTGCGCGACGCCGTTGTCGTCCGACCAGCCCTTGGCCGCGAGCACGGTCGCGAGCAGCACGAGGGAGACCAGGCCGACGCCGACCCCGACGGCCAGCGCCTTGCGCCGGCTTCCCTCCGGCACCGTGCGGTGCCGTCCGCCCGGCGCGGCCTGCCGCTCCGGTGCGGCGCCGGCCGGCCACGCCTCGACGGCCACGCCCCGGCCGGCCCGGGTGTCGAGGTAGCGGCGGGCTCCCCAGCCGAGCACGGTCTCGGCGAGCAGGAACTCCAGACCGCCGTCGAAGTGGCTCAGCTGTTCGGCGGCGTGCCGGCAGTACCGGCACTCGGCGAGATGCCGTTGCACATCGGGGAGCAGCGAGCCGCCTCGGCGCAGGGGGACGTCGAGGAGACGGTTGTAGAAACGGCATTCCTTCGAGGGCGCGAGTTCCCGGTGGGCGCGCACCAGGCCGGTCCTGAATTGCTCGCGTGCCTGGTCGAGGGCGGCCGTCGCGGTAGGCACGTCGACACCCAGCAGACCAGCGGGTATGTTTATGGGTTCGGCTTCCACCTCGGTGTGCCACAAGAGGCATTGCGACGCTGCGGGAAGCGCCCGGAAAGCGCGCTCGGCGAGTTGCCGCCTTTCCGGGGTTCCGGGCTTCGCGGCACTGAGTCCGCGACCGCCGGTGGTTCTGCGCAGTTCCGGTACGACCACGGAGATGGCTTCGTCGGCGGCCCACGCCCGGACCGTCTCCCGTACGGCCACGAGCAGCTGCGGACGGAGGGCGCCGCCGACCGCGCCGCCGGCCAGCCGGCCGAGGACCCGCTCGAAGGCCGCGCTGGCGACCAGTTGCGCGGCGGGTGTGGCGGAGGCGAGGCAGACGACGGCGTACTCGCAGGTGGCGCGCCAGTGTCTGGTCAGCAGCAGGGCGACGGCGTGGTGTCTGGCGGCCGGGTCCGCGGTGAGCTGGGCGACGAGATCGCGGTCGGACTCCCCCGGCGTCGTACCGGGGCGAGGCGGGTAAGGCGGTCGTGGGGGGTAGGGGGAGTGCACTGAACCATTTCCTTCCGACCCGCAGGACGGCATGCGAAATGGCGCCCTGGGGAATGCAGTGCCTGATTGGTGCGTACCTTGTGGAGCCCATAAGGACCGGCCTGACGGCCGTGCAGGCCTCTGGGCCCTCCCGCGGGGAGGCTCACCTTCGCACACGCCGCTCACAGGAAACAAGAAGTCGGGATGACTGAAGTTCAAAGTCGCGGCAATTCCAATAAGTTACCGGCGGTATCCCCATCTTGATTGGATTCAGCGGTCGCACAGGTTCAACTTGTGTGCGTCACCTTCCGGATGGGACACGAAATCTTCAACTCCGCGGCGTCCTCCGGTACGGCGGACGGCAGTCGGCGTTCCACAGCCCTCTGACACGTTTCTCTCGGCCTGCTCTCATCCCGGTGGACCACGATGTGCCGCATGATCGCCCCCCGCTCCTCCCCCGCCCCCGCGTCCCCCCGGCCGGTGCGCAAGGCCGTGGTCCCGGCCGCCGGGCTCGGCACCCGCTTCCTGCCCGCCACCAAGGCGACACCGAAGGAGATGCTGCCGGTCGTGGACAAGCCGGCCATCCAGTACGTCGTCGAGGAGGCCGCGAAGGCCGGGCTCGACGACATCCTCATGGTCACCGGACGGCACAAGCGGGCCATCGAGGACCACTTCGACCACGCCTTCGAGCTGGAACAGGCGCTGGCCGCCAAGGGCGACACCGTCCGCCTGGACGCGGTACGCGACCCGGCCCGGCTCGCCGACATCCACCACATCCGCCAGGGCGACCCGCTCGGCCTCGGCCACGCGGTGCTGTGCGCCAGGCACCACGTGGGCGACCAGCCCTTCGCGGTACTCCTCGGTGACGACCTGATCGACGCCCGCGAGACCCTGCTCAGCCGGATGCTGGACGTCCGCGACCGCTTCCGGGGCAGTGTCGTGGCCCTGATGGAGGTCGACCCCTCGCAGGTCCACCTGTACGGCTGCGCCGCCGTCGAGGCCACCGACGAGGACGGGGTGGTGAGGGTGACCGGGCTGGTGGAGAAGCCGTCCCCGGAGAACGCCCCGAGCACCTACGCGGTCATCGGCCGCTACGTCCTCGACCCGCAGGTATTCGAGGTGCTGGAGCGGACCGCGCCCGGCCGGGGCGGCGAGATCCAGCTGACCGACGCGCTACAGGAGTTGGCGGTCGGCGGGACGGTGCACGGGGTGGTCTTCGACGGGCTGCGCTACGACACCGGGGACAAGGGCGACTACCTGCGCACGGTGGTCCGTCTGGCCAGCGAACGTCCTGATCTGGGGCCCGAGTTCACGGCGTGGCTCAAGGAGTTCGTGGCGGGTCTGGCCCAGGAGGACGGGGCCGGCCGGGAAGAGCGCCGCGCCGCCTGAGCAACCCCTCGTGAAGGACGGGGTGAGGGCCCGGCGGCCCGCACCCCGTCCGGCGTTCCGACGCCGGGGTCAGCTGTTGGGGCGCAGGGTCCAGACAACGGTCATCTCACCCGTGACCGCGCCGTCCTCGCGCGTGATGGCGACGGCGACCGGGAACTCGGGCCGCCCGCCCGCGTCCAGTTCGGCGACGACGTCGGCGATCGGGCGGCCCAGGGTGGCGGTGGCCGTGACCGGGCCGAGGGCGACCTTCCGGTAGGCGATCTCGGCGCTGACCGCGAGCGGCACGGCCCGGGAGAGCTGGTCGCCGAAGGCGGCGAGGACGACCGCCCCGCTGGCGGACTCGGCGAGGGTGAACATCGCACCGGCGTGCGGGCCGCCGATGTGGTTGTGGAACTCGCCCTGGTCCGGAAGCGACAGCACGGCCCGCTCCGGAGTCGTCTCCAGGTACTCCAGGTTGAGGGTCCGCACCATCGGGACCGTGGCGGCGAGCATCTCGCCGATCGACATCTGGTCTGTGCTCATGACCGCATGTTACTCACGGGTAGCACCACCTGGCCAGAGCCGGGGGCCGTGCCGTGCGCCGGGCGGCACTAGGGTTACCAGCCATGTGGCCAGAACAGCAGCCGCCAGGGGGCGAGCAGAACCCGCAGGGCAACCCGTACCGGCAACCGGGTTACCAGCAGCCGAATCCTTACCAGCAGCCCGGTTACCAGCAGTATCCGCAGCCGGGCGGGTACGGGCAGCAGCCGCAGCCGGGCGGGTACGGGCAGCAGCCGCAGCCGGCCGGGTACGGACAGCAGCCGCAGTGGGGTCCGCCGGGGCCCGCCGGCGCGCCGCAGGGACCGCAGGGCGGGGGTGGGGGCAACCGCACCAAGGTGGTCGCGATCATCGCGGCCGCGGCCGTCGTGGTGGCGGCCGGGGTGACCGGTTTCCTGGTGCTCGGCGGCACGAAGGACGACAAGGCGGACAGCGGCAAGAACCAGAAGACGAGCCAGTCGCCTTCGGCGACCGCGTCCGCCTCGGCCTCCGCCTCGGGCGACGACAACCCGCGCGGCGACGGCACCGGCGAGAAGCCGACGATCGCGGGCTGGAAGACCGTCGTGAACCCCAAGTGGGGCACGGCCTTCGACGTGCCCGCCGACTGGGAGGTGCTGTCCTCGGGCACCTCCGTCGGCTTCGAGGACAAGGAGGGCAAGCCGATCATCACCATGTCGGCGCCCGCCCAGTACAAGTCGAAGTGGTGCACGAGCGACGACGACAAGGACGGCCGGACCGAGGACACCGCCCTGGCGGCGGTCGGCACCAAGGGCGAGAGCGGCGCGAAGACCCCGGGCGACGCGGCCGTCAGGGAGGTGCCCTGGTGGGTGTACGGCGGCTACACGTATCCGGACAAGAAGAGCATCGGCTACGACAAGAAGGCCACCGCCTACACCACCGCGTCGGGCCTCAAGGGCGCCTACGCCTGGGCCCGCTCGACCGGCACCCCGGCCAAGGGCAAGTGCGCGAGTGACGGCAAGGCGCTCACCTTCGGGTTCGAGAACTCGGCCGGGGACCTGGTGTCCTGGGACTTCTACGGCGCCAAGGGCGTCAACGGCGAGGTCCCGACAGCGACGATCATGAAGATCCTCAGCACGGTCCGGCTGCACGGCACCCCGACCGGGGGCTGACCCGATCCCGGGCTCGACGACGCCCAATTGGTTTGGCAAGCCCTGTCCCGGCCGGGGATAGTCAGGCGGTGACCTCCACCTCCGACTCCCCCGGCAACCCCGCCCGCCCGCGCAGACCCGCCTGGGCCGGCCGCAACTACAGCCTGCTGACCGCGGCGGCGATCGTGACGAGCCTGGGCGCCAACGGCTCGCTGATCGCCGCCGCGTTCGCGGTGCTGGACGCGGGCGGCGACGCCGGGGACGTCGGCCTGGTGGCCGCCGCGCGCACCCTCCCGCTGGTGCTGTTCCTGCTCGTCGGGGGCGCGGTGGCGGACCGTTTCCCACGCCATCGGGTGATGGTCGCGGCCAACGCCCTGAACTTCCTCTCCCAGGGCGCCTTCGCCGCCATGGTCCTCGTGGGCGAGCCCCGGCTGTGGCAGATGATGCTGCTCACCGCGCTGGGCGGCACCGGCCAGGCGTTCTTCAGCCCGGCGGCGGAGGGGATGCTGCTGTCCTCGGTGAGCGGGGAGCAGGCGGGGCGGGCGTTCGCCGTGTTCCGGATGGCGATGCAGGGGGCCGCCCTGGGCGGTGCGGCCCTCGGCGGCGCACTGGTGGCGGCGGTGGGCCCCGGCTGGGTGCTGGCGGTGGACGCCGCGGCGTTCGCGGTCGCCGGGACGCTGCGTTCGTTCCTCGACGTCAGCCATGTCCCGCCGCGGGCCCCGGGCGGCGGGATGCTGGCGGACCTGCGGGACGGCTGGCGTGAGTTCACGGGCCGCCCCTGGCTGTGGGGCATCGTCGTCCAGTTCTCGATCGCGAACGCGGTGCTGGGCGCCGCCGACGCGGTCTACGGCCCGCTGGTGGCCCGCGACAGCCTCGGCGGCCCGGGGCCCTGGGGTCTCGCCCTGGGCGCGTTCGGCGCGGGCACCGCGGCAGGCGCCCTCCTGATGACCCGCTGGAAGCCCCGCCGGCTGCTGTTCGTCGGCACCCTGTGCGTCTTCCCGCTGGCCCTGCCCTCCGCGGCCCTGGCGGTACCGGTGCCGGTGGGCGTCCTCTACGTGGTGATGTTCGCGGCCGGGATGACGGTGGAGGTCTTCGGCGTCTCCTGGATGACCGCGCTGCACCAGGAGATACCCGAGGAGAAGCTCTCCCGGGTCTCGGCGTACGACTGGTTCGGCTCGGTCTCCCTGCTGCCGCTGGCGACGGCGCTGGCGGGCCCCGCGGAGGAGGCCTTCGGCCTGGGCCCGGCGTTGTGGGGCTGCGCGATCGTGATCGTCGTCGTCACGGCCGCGGTGCTGCTCGTCCCGGACGTCCGCAACCTCACCCGCCGTACGGTCCCGGTCACCGCGCGGCCCGCCGCCGCCTCACCCGATGCCGAACGTTCCGCCGGGGGGCTCGGGTGACGGCACCGCGTCCGCGTCCCCGACCGGCCGGGCACCTCCCAGGAACTCCCTGAGCGCGGGGCCGTGTTCGACCCTCGCCGGGAAGGCGTCGGCGGCCGTGCGGCGGGCCAGCGCCCCGGCGTCGATCGGCCGGTGCGAGGCGATGAGCACCGCGTTCCCGAATCGTCGGCCGCGCAGCACCCCCGGCTCGGCGATGACCGCCAGCTCCTCGAACACCGCCGCGAACGTGGCGAGTTGCGAACGCAGGAAGGCGAAGGGGGCGGAGTCCGCGAGGTTCGCCAGGTACACCCCGTCGGCGCGCAGCACCCGCTCGGCCTCCCGCGCGTAGCCCAGCGAGGTCAGGTGCGCGGGGATCCGGGATCCGCCGAAGACATCGCCGATGATCACGTCGGCCGAGCCCCCGGGCGCCGCTTCCAGCCAGCCCCGGGCGTCGGCGGCGTGCAGGGCGATCCCGGCGTCGTCCGCCAGCGGCAGATGCTCGGTGACGAGGTCGAGCAGCCCCCGGTCGGCGTCGACGACGTCCTGCCGGGACCCGGCCCTGGTCGCCGCCACGTACCGGGGCAGGGTGAGCGCGCCACCGCCGAGATGCAGCACGTCGAGAGCCGCCCCGGCCTCGGCCACGGCATCCAGCACGTACCCGAGCCGCCGCGCGTACTCGAACTCCAGGTACGTCGGTTCGTCGAGGTCGACGTACGACTGCGGCGCCCCGTCCACGGTCAGCAACCAGGCCCGCTCCCGATCGACGTCGGGCATCAACTTGGCGGTGCCGTACTCGGTGACACGCACGACGGGTATGGAATCGTTCACTTCTCCATTGTGCGATGCGCAGGTCCGCCCGGGGGTGCGGGGAACCGCGCGACCGGCCTCCACCGGCCCGCGGTCCCCCTCGTACCGCAACCGCCTACGGACCCTGGACGGCGGTCACCGTCCCCGCCCCCACGGTCCGGCCCCCCTCTCGGATCGCGAACCCGAGCCCCGCCTCCAGCGGCACCTCCCGCCCCAGTTCCACGGTCATCTCCACCGTGTCCCCGGGCCGGGCGACCGCCACCTCGCCGAGGTCGACGTCCCCGACCACGTCCGCGGTACGGATGTAGAACTGCGGCCGGTACCCCGTCGCGACCGGAGTGGTGCGTCCCCCTTCACGCCCCGACAGCACGTACACCCGCGCCGAGAACCGCCGCGCCGGCACCACGCTCCCCGGCGCCGCGACCACGTGCCCCCGCCGCACCGCGTCCCGCGGCACCCCGCGCAGCAGCAGCGCCACGTTGTCCCCGGCCTGCGCCTCGTCCATCGGCTTCCCGAAGGTCTCCAGACCCGTGACGACGGTCTCGACGTCCGCGCCGAGCACCTCGATCCGGTCCCCGACCCGCACGGTGCCCCGCTCGACGGCCCCGGTCACCACGGTCCCCCGTCCGGTGATGGTCAGCACGTTCTCCACCGGCAGCAGGAACGGCGCGTCCAGGTACCGCTCCGGCATCGGCACATAGGTGTCCACCGCGTCGAGCAGCGCCTCGATCGACGCCGTCCAACGCGGGTCCCCCTCCAGCGCCTTGAGTCCGGAGACCCGCACGACGGGCACCGAGTCGCCGCCGTAGCCGTGCGCGCCGAGCAGTTCGCGGACCTCCAGCTCGACGAGCTCCACCAGCTCCTCGTCGGCCGAGTCCGCCTTGTTCAGCGCCACCACCACGTGGTCCACGCCCACCTGCCGGGCGAGCAGCACGTGTTCGGCGGTCTGCGGCATGATCCCGTCGAGCGCGGAGACGACGAGGATCGCCCCGTCCAGCTGCGCGGCCCCGGTGACCATGTTCTTGACGTAGTCGGCGTGGCCCGGCATGTCCACGTGGGCGTAGTGCCGGGTGTCCGTCTCGTACTCGACGTGCGCGATGTTGATGGTGATGCCGCGGGCGGCCTCCTCCGGGGCCCGGTCGATGCGGTCGAACGGCACGAAGGTGCCGGTGCCGCGCTCGGCGAGGACCTTGGTGATGGCGGCGGTCAGGGTGGTCTTGCCGTGGTCGACATGGCCCATCGTGCCGATGTTGAGATGCGGTTTGGTGCGGACGTACGCCGTCTTGGGCATGGCTGTACCTCGAAGCCTCTTCGGTACGGAGAGACGCCTCGTCGGACGCGAGACGCGGGGACCCCGGGGAACTCGCCGACCCTCCCCCTGCGGGGTCCGCCGGACGTTCCGGGGAGGGTCAGCTTCGGGCGCCGTCGGCAGCGGCCGTGAGGAACGGGACGGCAGCCTTCGGCGCATCCGCGACTGCGGACGCTGCGACGAGGAAGGCGTACCGGAACATGACGCAGATCATTGCCGATGCGTCGCCGCACGTCGAACGGTTTTCCGTGCCCCTGGTCCGCCCAACGGACGGCGACCGTACGGCGATCACACGTCCGCGTCGGCTAGTGTCGCCTGATGCTCGATGCCAACCGCTCTGGCACCGCCACGGCCCCTCCCCGGGCCACCGCCACGGAGCTCGCCGTCGCCGTCGCCGTTCCTCCGCCGCCGGGCTTCGCGAGCCGGTGCACGAGAGTGCTGCTCTCGCCGTGGTCCCGGCTCTCCCTGCTGGTCGCCCTGCTCGCGGCGGGCGGGGCGTCGGTACTGCTCTTCGAGCCGCAGAAGCTCATGACCCACGGCTGGCCGCCCCAGGCTCGGGGCGGCACCGCCCTGGTGATCTTCATCGTGGCGTACGGTCTGGTCACCGTGGCGTTCGTGCCCCGGCCCTTTCTGAACCTCGCGGCCGGCGCGCTCTTCGGCTCGGCCCTGGGCATGGGCGCCGCCATGGCCGGCACCGTCCTCGGCGCGTGGATCTCCTTCGCGCTCGGCCGGATGCTCGGCCAGGACGCCCTGCGTCCGCTGCTGCGCGGTCGTCTGCTGAAGGCGGCGGACAACCAGTTCAGCAGACACGGCTTCCGTTCGATGCTGGCGGTACGCCTGTTCCCCGGGGTCCCGTTCTGGGCCGCGAACTACGCCGCGGCTGTCTCCCGCATGCGGTACGCCCCGTTCCTGCTGGCGACGGCCCTCGGCTCGATCCCCAACGTGGCCGCCTACGTGGTGGCGGGCGCCCGCGCCTCCACCCCGACGTCCCCGGTGTTCCTGATCTCCGTGGCGGCCATCGTCGTCCCGGCGGTGGCGGGCGCCGTGGTCGCCTGGCGGAAACGCCACCACCTGCGCGGCCCGCGGTAGGCGGACGGCTTCCCCCGTCCGCGCGGGGTCCGTACCGATCACTGGGTCCCGTTGCCGGTGGTGTTCGCGGCCGGGGCGACGCCGAGGTTGTTGAAGATGGGAATGTTGTTGTTGATGATGATGACGTTGCCGCTCCCCTGGCTGCTTCCACGGCCGCTTTCCTGACGCCCGGAGTCGCCGTAGTGGCCGGAGTCGCCGTAGCCGCCGTAGTGGCTGTGTCCGCCGGAGCGGCTGTAGCCGTAGTGACCGCCGCCGCCCGTGTGCGCCGGGGCGGCGAACGCGCTCGTCGGCAGCAGCACTCCACCGGCGGCCAGGGCGGTCGTCGCGGTGAACATCGCCAGACGTCGGGTACGCGTGCGGGTCATGGTGATTCTCCTTCAACGGGAAATGAGCGGATGAGGGCTTGTGTTTCCATTGGGCCCGGACGAGCGGCCCACGTCATGCTCCGGAAATTCGGGGCTTGACATACGGCGGTGCGGCCGAGACGATGCCCCGCTCGGCCGCACGCCGCCGCTCAGTTGTTGAAGACCGGCACGTTGGTGACCGTGCCTCCGCCATTGCCATTGTTGAAGACCGGGACGTTGGTGACCGTGCCCCCGCCGTTGCCGTTGTTGAAGACGGGGACGTTGGTGACCGTGCCCCCGCCGTTGCCGTTGTTGAAGACCGGGACGTTGGTGACCGTGCCCCCGCCCCCGTTTCCGTGGTGGTGATGGCTGGGGGCCATGGTCACGGCGCCGGTGTGCGCCGGGGCGGCGAACGCGCTGGTGGGGATCAGTGCCCCGCCCGCGGCCAGCGCGGTCGAAGCGGTCAGGACGGCGATACGAGTAAAACGCGGCATGGGA